>JANXRW010000096.1 GCA_025356655.1 Betaproteobacteria bacterium
ACGATGCGCACTCATCGGGAACTGCTGTTGAACTATTTCCGGGCCCGGAAGGAGTTCTCCAGCGGGGTGATCGAGGGCCTGAATGGGAAGGTTAAAGTCACACTGAGAAGATCCTACGGCTTTCGCACCTTCAAAGCCACAGAATTGGCGCTTTATCATATACTTGGGAAATTACCCGAGCCACCCATGGCCCACAGTTTCTGCTGACGAACCCGGAATACTAGCGCAGAACCGCCGCGCGACGCCACCCGGCCCTGTCCTACCTGACTGGCTCAACCTGACTTGCTGGGGCCCGCCCCCCTTAGGCTCTCAGGTACTCCTCGCGCCCGGCGAACCAGCGCCGCAGGTGCTTCTCCGCCCGCTCGGGATCCTCCCGCAGCAGACGGTCGGCCCAATAGCGCGCCGCCTCGAGCAGGTCCGCATCCAGATCCAGGTCGGCGAAGCGCAGGGCGGGGACGCCACTTTGCCGGGATCCGAGTAATTCGCCCGGACCGCGGATACGAAGGTCGGCCTGCGCGATCTCAAAGCCGTCGCTTGATTCATAGATGACGCGCAGACGCTCCCTCGCCGCCTCACCGAGGGGCGCCTGATAGAGCAGGATGCACGCGCTGGCGGCCGCTCCTCTGCCCACCCGTCCGCGCAACTGATGCAATTGCGACAGCCCCATGCGCTCGGAGTGCTCGATCACCATGAGATTGGCATTGGGCACGTCGACCCCGACCTCAATGACCGTCGTGGCCACGAGCACCTGAATCTGGCCGGCCTTGAAGCGCGACATGATCGCCTCCTTGTCGGCAGCGAGCAGGCGTCCATGGATCAGCCCCACTTCCAGTTCCGGCAACAGGGCGAGCAGTTGCTCGTAGGTTTCCTCTGCCGTGCGCAGGTCCAGGGTCTCGGATTCCTCGATGAGGGGGCAAACCCAATAGGCCTGGTGACCCGCCGCGCAGGAGGCACGTACACGCTCGAGCACCGCATCGCGCCGGTGCGCGGAGACGAGCTTCGTCACCACCGGCGTGCGTCCAGGGGGCAGTTCGTCGATGACGGACACCTCCAGATCGGCGTAGTAGCTCATGGCCAGCGTACGAGGAATCGGCGTGGCGCTCATCATCAGCTGGTGCGGCTCTGCCCCCAGCGCGGACTGAGCGCCCTTACCGGTGAGTGCCAGGCGCTGGGCCACCCCGAAGCGATGCTGCTCGTCCACCACCACCAACCCCAGGCGGTGGAAGAGAGCACTGGCCTGGAACAGCGCGTGCGTCCCCACGACGACCTGGGCTTCACCACTAGCGACCCTCCCCGCCATGGCCTCGCGCTCGCGACGCGGCAGGCTACCGGCAATCCACGCGATACGCACGCCGAGTGGTTCGAGCCAGACCCGAAATCCGGCGAAATGCTGTTCCGCGAGGATCTCCGTGGGGGCCATCACCGCCACCTGGTACCCGCTCTGTACCGCCTGCAGCGCTGCCAGAGCCGCGACGACGGTCTTGCCACTACCCACGTCCCCCTGAAGCAGCCGACGCATGGGGTAGGCACGCGCCAAGTCGGCGCGGATTTCCTCCAGCACCCGGTGCTGTGCTTGGGTAAGACGGAAGGGGAGACGTTCCAACAAGCCGGCAGCCAGAGGGTCCCATTGCGCCAGCGCGGGCGCCTCGATGCTGCGGCGACGGCGCAAGTGCTGGCGCAGGCTCAGCTGCTGCGCCAGCAATTCCTCGAACTTGATACGGCGCCAAGCGGGATGGGTGCGCTCGCTTAGCGCCTCCAGGCTTGCGTCGGGCGCCGGGTGGTGCAAATGGTGGAGACTCTCCCGCAGCCCAGGGAGGTGCAGCGCGGAGAGCATGGCGCTGGAAAAGGGTTCGGCCGCGGCGAACTCGGCGAGCGCCCGGCGCACCAGGCCCCGCAGGGCGGATTGCGCCAACCCGGCAGTGGTCGGGTATACGGGTGTGAGGCTCTCGGGGAGCGGTGTACCCGCAGCGACCACCCGGTACCGGGGGTGCACCATGTCTGTCCCCAGTAAACTGCGGCGCAGTTCCCCGCGAAGCCGCAGGCGCACACCGGGGGCCATCTGCTTTGCCTGACCCGCATGGAAGTGAAGAAAGCGAAGAGTGAGCTCCGCGCCGTCGCAACGAACGCGGCACAGCAGCTGGCGCCTGGGGCGCGACTGCACGTCCGTGGCGATGACCTCCGCCTCGATCTGGATCGTGTCTCCCGCCGTTGCATCAGCGAGGTTTTGCAGCCGGGTCTCGTCCTCGTAGCGCAGCGGGAGATGCAGGATCAGGTCATCGCTGGTGCGGATGTCAAGCTTGGCCAGCCGCTGACGCAGCGCCGGGGACAGCCCGGCCAGCAAACCCTCGCCTTGACTACTGGGGCCGGGTCGACTCACCGAGGCTACGCTCAAGCGGGCCGGATCAGGATGGCATCCATCTCGACCAGCGCGCCACGCGGCAGGGCAGCCACCTGCACGGCGGCACGGGCGGGATAGGGCTCCGGGAAGTAGCGCGCCATGGCCTCGTTCACCCTCGCGAAATCTGCCAAGTCGATCAAGAACACCCCCACCCGGACGGCGTTGGCGAGACTGGTCCCGGAGGCCTGCGCCACCGTCTGGAGATTTCCGATCACGCGCTCCAACTGAGCGTCGATGCCGACTTCCATCTCCATGGTCGCAGGGTCTAGCCCAATTTGCCCCGAGAGAAAAACCATACTGCCCACGGCAACGGCCTGGGAATAGCTCCCGATGGCCCGAGGCGCGGCTCCGGTGGCAATGATCTCGCGGTCCATTACGTTACCCTCCTGGTGGAAGCTGGCGATCCCTGATGCAGAGGGACAAGATGGTATGCTCAAATCCGTCGCCGCGACAACCGTCAGTGGCGGCCTTGCAGGCGGTGGGCGGCGTGCTATGATGCAGCGCCGTAACTTAGTCAACGGGCCGTGAACAAAGGCTATCCCTCTCCCGCGTCCGCTCCGGCGGCGCCAAACGACCCCGCGTCCCCGCACGCTCCCCCACGGCGCCAGAGCATGGCGACGCTCGCAGTGGGTGCCATCGGCGTGGTGTACGGGGATATCGGCACCAGCCCGCTTTACGCCCTGAAGGAAGTATTCGTCGGATCCTCGCACGTGCCCGTCACCGAGTCCAACGTGATGGGGGTACTCTCCTTGGTTTTCTGGGCCCTTTTCGCCGTCGTCGCCCTGAAGTACGTCATCTTCATGATGCGGGCGGACAACCGCGGCGAGGGGGGCATCATGGCCCTCATGGCGCTGTCACTGCGCCACTTGGACGCGCAGCCCAAACTTCGCTGGACGCTGATCAGCGTGGGACTCCTGGGAGCATCCCTGTTCTACGGCGACGGCATCATCACGCCGGCCATCTCCGTGCTGAGCGCGGTGGAGGGCATCGAACTGGTCACCCCCGTGCTGAAGCCCTACGTTATTCCCGTGACCATTGCCGTGCTCGTCATCCTTTTCCTGTTCCAGTACAAGGGTACAGCGAAGGTGGGAGCCTTCTTCGGGCCCATCATGTGCCTGTGGTTCCTGGTGATCGCTATCATCGGAGTGAACAATATCCTAACCAAGCCCGGCGTACTGGCCGCGCTGGACCCACGCTATGCCTTGGAGTTCCTGTCGCATAGCAAGTGGCAGGCTTTTGTGGCGCTCGGGGCGATCGTCCTGACGCTCACGGGCGCCGAGGCGCTCTACGCGGACATGGGCCACTTCGGGAAGGACCCGATCCGCTTGGCCTGGATTCGGTTTGTCTTCCCCGCGCTCACGCTCAATTATCTCGGCCAGGGGGCACTGTTGCTGCAAAACCCCAAAGCCGTAGACAACCCCTTCTTCCTGTCCGCGCCAGCCTGGGCCCTGTTACCGATGGTGGTACTGGCCACCGTGGCCACGGTGATCGCATCTCAGGCCGTGATCTCCGGCACTTACTCGCTGACCCGTCAGGCCATCCAGCTGGGCTACTGTCCGCGGATGCTCGTTTCCCATACCTCAGAGGCAGAGATCGGCCAGATCTACCTTCCCTGGATTAACTGGGCCCTGCTCGCGGCCGTCGTGGGCTCGGTGATCGCCTTCGGGTCCTCGTCCAATCTGGCCGCTGCCTACGGGATCGCCGTCACCGGCACGATGCTGGCGACCACCATCCTTGCCTTTTTCGTGGTGCGCAACAGTTGGCACTGGGGACTTGTCCCCTCCGTCCTGCTTATCACCTCCTTCCTGACGGTAGATCTCGCCTTCTTCGGCTCCAACCTACTGAAGATTCGCGAAGGCGGCTGGTTCCCTTTGGTGATCGGGGCGGTCGTCTTCGTCGTACTCTCGACTTGGCGGCGAGGCCGTGAGCTGCTTTGGCAGCGGCTCGCGCCTGGCGCGATCGACCTGGAGCCCTTCCTGCGCAGCATTGCCGACCACCCGCCTCTGCGGGTGCCCGGTACGGCCATATTTCTGACGGCTGGGCAAGCTGGCGTGCCCCACGCGCTGCTGCACAACCTCAATCACAACAAAGTCCTACACGAGCGCATCGTGCTGCTCACGGTGCGCACTGGGGACATCCCCCACGTCCCGGCCGAGCAACGCATCGAAATCAAACCGCTGGGGGCGAACTTTTTTCGGCTCACGGTGCATTTCGGCTTCAAGGACGAGCCCGATCTGCCGAGGTCGCTGGAGCTAGCGCAGGCGGCGGGGATGGAATTCAGCTTGATGGAGACATCCTTCTTTCTTAGTCGGCAGACCCTGGTCGCCACGGAGAACCCCGGCATGGCGCTGTGGCGAGAAAAGCTGTTCGTGGCCATGTCCCGCAACGCCGCAAGTGCCACAGGGTTCTTTCGTATTCCCACCAATCGGGTCGTGGAACTGGGCACCCGCATCGAGCTATAAACGATGGTGAGCTTGGGTCCAGACCGCATCCGAGGATTGGAAAGCCTGCTGCAGGCTGGCCGAGAAACCGCCCTGCTGCGCTTTAGCTTGGGGAGCGAAGAGTTAAAGCGCGCGGGATGGTCTGCCGCCGCCGTCCACCTGCGCCGCGCGACGGTATTGGATCCCCGATTCTCTGCTGCGTGGAAACTGCTGGGGCAGGCGCTGGAGCAGGCGGGAGAATGGGTCGATGCCCAGGGCGCTTGGCGCCAGGGCGTGACGGTTGCCACTGCCCGCGGTGATGAGCAGGCTGCCCGGGAGATGCGGGTATTCCTGAACCGGCTGAACCGCAAACTACCCGACGGGGACTAGGTGAAAAATAAGCGGTGGATACGGATCGCCTCCACATTCGCCACTACAGCGGTGTTCACCTGCCTGACCCTGCCCGCCCAGGCCTCTGATACGGAGCCCACGGGCCTTGACCTGATCACCCGCTGTAACGCGGTGCGACTGTCCGCGGAAGCTGGCGAAGGCGCGGTTCCGGCGGAAACGTCAGGGGATTATGGCTACTGCTTGGGTTATCTGGTGGGATTCGTTGGCGGCTTCGCAGCCCGGGACGTGCTAGGTGAGGAGTCTCGTTTCTGCCCGCCGGCCGAAGCCCGCGTCATCGATTTCGTCGACGCGCTGCAACGTTGGCTAACTGCCCACCCGAAGGGCCTCGAGGGTCAAGCCCCTTTGGTAACCATCGAAGCGTTCCACGCGAGTTTCCCCTGCGCTGACGACGCTCGCGAGGATCAATAGTCGTCGCTTTCGCCGCGGCTACGCTCCTCCGTCTCATCTTCTTCGTAATCTTCATCGTAGGCCTCAAAGGCTTCGGTCGCCCACTGACGCTCTTCGATGACATCGTTGGCGATCTCGTGCACGCGGGACTCGACATCCACGCGGGCTTCCTGCTCGGCCTTGGCGTTCGGGGAGGCCCCGTCAGGTAGCTCGATTTCGCAGGTAGCGTTTTCGCCGTCATCGACGGAAACGGCGCCCTTCGGCCACTCCTTGGCCAAATGCTCGAGAAGCAGGTCCTTGAAGGACTCGTAATCCTCATCCGATACGAGACCGAGCATATCGCGATCAGCGAAATAATTGATGATCAGTTGTGTGGACATGTGCACCTCTTCCCGCAATGGTTCCCCTCGGCCCGACACCCGTACCACACGCCGGAGCAACGAATCTCTAGAAAAAGCATAGCACGACAGCCGCGGGCCATTGCAAGGACCATAACCGAAAACGCGCTCTGCCAGACGCCGCGCCAGCGCCGTGAGATACTTAGAGGCTGGCACTAGCCGCGTAGGGTGACCGGCCCTTCACCGCGCGATCCTGCGCCACGGGAGGTACCATGTTGGCGAGCACATTGACGGGGCGGCCCTATTTCCCAGGCTATCTTGCCGTCGGGGTCCTGGTGATCTCGGCCTTCCTGTCCGTGTATCTCTGGCTCACGCCCTACCACGAGATCGCGCTCATCCGGGAAGGAAACACCGCCGCCGCGGCGAGCCCGTCCGGCACGGTATTCGGTGTTGTGCGGCCGCTGGCCTCGGCTATCGCGCCTAGCGTCACCCTGATCGAACTCGCCTTGTGGGCGTCTGTAACCTGCCTCATACAGCTTCTGACATACGCCGGCGTGAAAGTGCTCCTCCCGCACCTGAACGAGGACATCCCACACGGACGAACCGCGTCAGCTATCGTACTTGCCGCAGTCTCCGTGGGGATGGGCTTGCTCAACGCGGCCTGCCTCACCCCCTGATTCCGGGCTTGCTACCGCCCGCACCCTATTCCGAGGATAGAAACATGCCTTTCGACCAGGTCGAGTCTGGCCGTGACGTTCCGAACGACGTCAACGTCGTCATTGAGATCCCCATGCACGGGGAGCCGGTCAAGTACGAGGTGGACAAGCGCTCTGGCGCTGTCTTCGTGGACCGGTTCATGTCCACCGCCATGCACTATCCCTGCAACTACGGATATGTGCCGCACACGCTCTCCGAGGATGGCGACCCGGTTGACGTGCTGGTGATCTCCCCCGTGCCGCTGATCACGGGGGTCGTAGTCCGGTGCCGGCCCGTGGGCATGCTGAAGATGGAGGACGAGCAAGGCATCGACGCCAAGGTACTGGCTGTCCCCATCGACAAGCTCTCACCGCTTTACCGGCAGATCGTGTCAGCTCGGGATTTTCCCCAGCTCCAGCTGGACCAAATCAGCCACTTCTTCCAGCATTACAAGGACCTGGAACCCGGAAAGTGGGTGAAGCTGCAGGGCTGGACGGACGCGGAAGAGGCGAAACAGGAGATCCTCCGCGGCGTGGCCAAATACCGGAGTGCCGAGCAGAAACCCGCGTTCTGAGCGCTGAGCCAGATTCCTGCCAGGGCGACCCCCTCTGCCCTGAGGGGCTCCTGGTCAGAGAATTCCCCGCAGCTGGCCTTGCCCCGAGGCCGTGCTGCCCATTAACCAGAGGAGATGACAATGAATCGACGTAAGTGCTTGGCGCTAGTGGGCAGCGCAATTGCCGCGCTGCCGGCGCTCGCCTTGGCGGACGCGCCACTGCTTTCTGTAGCGCACAGTATTGAGATCGATGCACGGCCGGACGAGGTGTGGGCCGTCGTCAGCGATTTCGTCGGGCTCATAAATTGGCTGCCGGGATTCGAGTCAAGCCATCTAGTGCTCGGAGAGAACAATATTCCCGGCGCGATCCGGGAGCTTCGACGGGGCAATGGCACCACCGTTCGCGAACAACTCGTGGAATGGGACCCGTACCGGAAGACGTTGACCTACCGGTATGCCGACGGCGCGGTGATCAGCTCAGACTACCGGGCCACCGTCCTTCTGACGGAACTCGCCGGCGGACGCACCCGAGTGGACTGGTCGGCCACCTTCCGTCGCCTAGCTTACTGGACCGACACGCCTCCCGCAGGCCAGGATGACGAGACACCTCTGAAGGCCCTCAACCGCGTCTATCCCCTGGGACTCGCCAACCTTAAAAAGTTGGTCGAAGCCGCCAAGTGACATCCGTCGGCGGTCGCTGACCTAGGCCGCTACCCCGCAAGGCCCGGCGGCATCCGCCCCCGGGCCTGCTCTCCAGTTCGGTGCGCCGGTTGCGGCGGTGCCGCCGGCCGCGTCTCCCCCGGCGCAGCTTTTGCTTACAGACCTTGACAGACAAGAAACCCGATCACATTTGCGCGGCGTCGACCCGTCCCATCGACGAAACCGGAGTCGCTCCATGAGCACCGTCTTTGCACCGATGCGCTACAAACTCTCCGTGGACGATTTCCAGAAGCTGTATTCCGTGGGCGTGCTCACGGACGCCAGCTTGGTCGAGTTGATCGAGGGCGAGCTCATCGAGACGGCGCCAAGCGGCGCCCGCCATGCAGAGGTACTGTCACTGCTCTACGAGTTGCTGACGTCACAGACCCGCGGCCTAACCGCTGTGCTGCCCCAGTGCCAGGTTCGCCTACCCCCGCGCTCCGTCCCCACGGCCGACCTCCTCCTGCTGCGCGGGGGCGCCAATTCCGTGGCAAGCGGCGCGCCCCTGGCGGAGCACGTCCTGCTTGCCGTGGAAATCTCCGGAAACACACTGGAGCATGACCGGGACGTCAAGTTGCCGCTCTACGCTCAACACGGCATAGCTGAAGCCTGGATTGTCCACCTAAACGGGCGCGCCCTGGAAATCTACCGGGAACCCGGGCCCAAGGGCTATCAACGAAAGTTGGAGCCCGCGCTAACAGATGTCGTTTCTCCCAGAGGCCTCCCACACGTAGCCGTTCCCGTTGGCGACCTGTTCCGCTGACCTGCTTTCGCACCCCGGCCCGGCCCGCTCCCGCACGGCCCGGCGGGGGTAATGGGCGGGGCGGTAGTGCGCCCAGCCCCCCAGTGCTCAGCGGCGGCCCCCAACCGCCGGATCGCTTGTTGTACCTTGGCCGAGTACTTGGCTCGGCCCTGAGCGCTGCTCGAATTGTAGGCCCCAACCGCTTCCCACGAATTACCTAGTCGGCGCATGTTCTGCGCCAATATCCAGGCACCGACATGAACATTCATGCAAGGGTCCAGCAGGGCGGGGAGATCAATTCCGAAGCGCGCCAAGGTGGGAAGCCAGCCGGAGTTGATCTGCATGATGCCAATGTCCGTGCTCCCGTCCCTATTGCGATGCAAGGTCTGAGGACGCAGCCCGGACTCCACCCCAGCCACGGCCACCAATAATCGGGGATTCACACCGTACTTCAGGGACGCCTGTTCCCAGCAGGTGCCGGGCCGGTGACCGAGTTCGGCGGCAGGGGCCCCCGCTAGACCGGTGGCCGCTACCGGGCCCGCCGCCCACAACAGTAGGCCGAGCGCGACCGCCCCGATCGTCCAGCTGCTTCCGGTGGTCCTCTCGGCCCTGTGGTGGACAGCCCCAATCGGGCTGCGCGCCCCCTCCCCTTGCGACGCTACCGACCTAGCGGTTTGATGCCGCATCCCGGGGCTTCCGGGAACCAAACTTTCACGGTCGCTCCGGGGCCACTCCCGATGCACATCTTCATCCCCGTGCAAGGCCCTATTCCCTATGACCCGGACTGAAGGCATAGCGACATGCAGAGGGAGCCGTTGCCGACCCGAAGAGCCAGTGGCGTAGCCTGCCTTTTGGCGGGGCGAGCCTCGCCGCTCCCTGATGAAGTCTCTTGCACGCTCTCGGGCATGATCATCTGAGGAAAGCTGGCGGGCATGCTTCCACATTCCATCGTCCAACATGATTTCTCGACGTCCCCTTGCAGGAGTTTTGTGCAGCCTCAGATGAAGATGGGTGTGGCCATCCCGCGCCGTACGACGTTCCAACGCCGAACGTCTATGGAGGACCTACCCAGCGCCACTTCACATTCGCCGCGATGATTCCCAGGTCCACACTGGCACAGACAGGCGATATCGTCTCCCTTCGTGCGCGGTCCAGCCGGCCAGGGTTGAATAATCTCCTATCCGTTCCCGCAAAGCGCGGAGACCCTGAGTGTCAATGGAAAACCACCTCGCTCATCGGCAAGGAGGGGGGAAATGCCGGGGCCAGTCGTTCCTCTCTGTCCCATCTCCCGAATGACGCGCAGCGCTTCCCAGCCTATTTATTGGGAGACCTCCCTCATGCAACGGCTTAGATCATGCCCCGTGGCACCGACGGCAACGCACCTGTCGTAGCGCAGCCGCATCTCTCGGATATCGTTCACCTCGTCGACCCGATCCGGCCGATGCACGGCCCCAGCGCTGAAGCCTTGGGCTCGACACCACGTGACCGTCTGGTGCCGAGGGCACGTCCCTCCGAACACCTGCGCCGAAGCGCTAAGCCCAGCATCCCATGCTGATCCAATTTGCGCCTTCCGTAGTTCTCGTTGAAGTGCGGTGGCCTGTTCCCCCGCCGGCACGGATGGGGCAAGTCGCCCATCACCAATAGGCCCCAGGTAGCGATCCTGGGGTGCGACGACGGATCCGCCCCCTTGCAACTGCGTAGAGGCAACCGCGTAAGTTCCTCCCGCAAAGGAGGCGGCAGTGAGCGGAGACATCATCAATGTTCCCTGACCCCCAAAAGCCACCCCAACCGCTGTCGTAGTAGCCGACGCACTCTCCCCCGCGATCACCGCCAACTCTCCCACTGCGACAAACACCATCGCAGCCGTTAGCACGGTAAACGCCAATACGGTAAAGGAACTCTCGCTCGTCTCCCAGCGGTAGAGGAGATCCTCGGTAGAGGACATATTCCCGCCGCTCCAGTCGGCGAACGAAACGCCTGAAGCCGCCACGTGCTCGGGTGCGTCACATCCACTGGGGACAGACACGACACAGATCTGCGCACCCACTCCTGCCGGTTGAACATCCACGGGCAGTGCAACCCACCAATGGGGCTTAGCATAGCCGTTGACTCGCGTTGTGACTGTCTTGCGGAAGAAATTTCCACTCTCCTCGGTCTGGACATCGAACCTAGACTCGGCCACCGCTGTGATCGCTGCTGTGGCTCGCTGGTAGCGCATGGCATGGCCCACGATAACCTGTACAGCCGGCCAACTGACCTGGTAGAAGATCGGATCGCGTCCGGCACCACGGAATGCCGCAAATGGGTTCCTCCCTGGCCGAGTCCGGTCTTTGGCTTCTGCATTGGTGAGATACGCTCGCGCTGCTGCCCATCGGTCGCCATGCGCAGGGGTAAAGTCCGCGATGTAGCTGCGCACCGTCCCTTCCGGAGACCGCTCGACCTTATTCAAGAAGACCCGCAATTGGGCGTCGCCCGGAGAATACTTGGCGAAGACGTATGCGCCTGTCCTCGAGAACGCAAAAGTAGCGGCGGTCGCGCGGTCAGAAGACAGCCCCAGCATCCCGACCTCCTCCCGCCCCACAGTGATCCATCGCGGGCCGGACAGCATCCGCCAGTCAAATCCGTGCCCAACAGCCGATGGCCTCGTCTCGCCCAGCAGTTGCCAGTTATCTCTTGGAACGCGGACTGCGGAAGCTGCGCCGATCTTGATCGACAGGTCGCGATCATCGGTGAGGACTGACGCCGCCGATGTCGGTGAACCCGCCCACACGGGGAGTCCAACAACCAAAAAGGCCATGCCAAAGATTCGGCGCATAGTCATATTCCAAGCCATGTCAAAAGACTAACTGTAAGCTGGACCGGCACGGCTGCCCGACCATACCGCAGTTGGCGCCACCGAACGTGTCCTCACACACCCACCGGTTGCACGTGGTGTCCGTAGTAACCGTCACCGTGCGCTGCCCGTCGTAGCGGAGTTCTACCCGATCCCACGGTCGTCCTTCGTAGGTCACAGCGCAGAAGCCGGCCGTGGTTTGCGGCCTTGCCGGTAAAAACGTGGACTCCACGGCGTAATAGCTGGAGTTGCTGGGGCCGGAGTGCACTTGCTTATCTGAGCGAATCTCCGCCCTCGCCAAAATGGATCCATCACGGGCACAGGTGAGAGTGGCTACCGTGGTGTCGTCCTGGCCCGTTGCCAGCGTGCTGCTCAGTGACCCCGCGTAGGAGATCGGCGCCAGATAGCTAATCGTCTGGATGTCGGAAACATTCACCAGATCAACGCCCGCTCCGCTCGGGTCGATGAGCCATGGATCCATAGCTTCCGCTAGAGCACGACTCACGGTGCGCGACTTTCGAAATGCCTGGGTCGGGGACAGCGCCTCGTCGACGTAGCGGTTCAGCAAAGCCGGAACGCCACTGGCAGGTACAACATAGCGATCCACGGTGCGTTGCAACGAAACGCCGAGGGTCCCAGCCACCTCAAACCGCGGTGGACCGCAGTCCGAGTAACTCAACTGCCTAAGGTCAACACGCACGGCAACGCGCGCTCGTGCCGAGCCAGTTGCCGTGGTGTCATACACTGCGGAAAGCCGACGCACGTAATCCAACACGGCACGGGGGGCTCCTGTGGCATCCAGGAGCGCCCGCACGTCAGGGTATGCGCGAGGGCAGGCAGCTTTGACCGCCTTATCGGCGAGGCATTTCACTCCCTGGTCCGGATCGACCGGGCCCAGTCCTGACGCAGGCTCGTCGAAGGCGCCATCCGTATCCGTGCGGGTAGGGCCGGACAGCGGCTGCAACCGTTCATCCGCCAACCACCAGGTCAGAATCCCGGCATCGGGGTAACGCCATGCATTAGGCAACCCATTGAGTAGCGCCTTGGGTACATAGACGACGTGAAGGAGCGTCGGCGTATCGGCGGCAATGGTGGGATCGCCGAATAGCGCGCGCCCCTGCTCGTCGACCATAGCCGTCCAGGTCAGGCGCGAAACGCTGCTCACACCGTGAACCTGCACCGGCTGATTCAAGGTATAGGTTGCAGAGGCCAAGTGGTTCGCCCGCATGTAGCCGCTCATGGCGGTTGTCAAGGCATTTGCTTGAGGCAGGATCCAGTTTCTTGCTCTTGCAAGGAGCTCGCTCCTGCGAACGTTAGCGCCAAAGTCCATGACCGCCAACGAGGCGATGGCCGCCGCCTCCGGCACACTGACCCCGAACTGACCTGCGCCCCGCGTGCCATCGCGCGAATTCACCGATGCCACCCGCGCATCAACTGTCGAGGTGCTTCCCCCCTCACGACTGGCCACCGTCTGGGTGACGATCAGGATCTTCGGGTCGGGGCGACTCTGCTGGGCCAGCGCAGGGAAGGCGCCAAGGAGCAGAGCGACCAACAGGCTCGAGAGGTGCATCAAAATCACTTGTCCACGCATACCGTTTCAACTCCTTCCGCCGAAAAACGCAGGCCTAGTGCACGCCGCCATTACGCGCAGGCGTGGGCCCAGGGAAGGGTGCCAGGGGCGGCAGCGGCGGGAGGCCGGCAAAGGCGTCGGCCGAACCACCGGCTTCTGCGCCCTGTTCTAGCGGCCTTATTCGCGCCCCGTCCACCGCGACCTCTTGTCCCGCTCGCTCCGCGCCCACCAGGGTCCCCCAGCCGGTGGGCAACACGTACCGCACGCCGCCTAAGCGAGCACTGCGTTCCTCGACCTCGGTCAGGTGCAGTCCAGCTAGCATCTCGCCCTCGCCGCCAGCGACGATGTTCTCGTCCAAAGCGAATACCGCCCGCCTGCCACCCCGTGCGCTGAAGATGGCCCGTAGAACCGGAGTGGCGGTCCTGGGAAGCCCTGCCGCGGCAGCCATCGAATGGGCGCCCTGGCTGGGTTGGCCTTCCGGCGGGCGGCGCGCCAAGGTCTTTGCCCCCTTTGGACGGGGGCTCGCTTCGGCGTGGGTTGGCGCAGGCCACGGCGGCACGGTTGGTGAATTAGCCAGGGCTCGGGGCGATCGCCCCGGGCGCGCAAGCCCCGCTACTCCGACGCGCCCCCGCAACTCCGCCTGTTTGACCTCCTCCTCGAGCATTTGGGTTTCGAGGCGCAACTCCTCAAGCCGCCGTTGCTTCTGTTCAAGCGCCAACGGGGTTCCGGTGAGGGGGTTGACCTCCGCTGCTCCCGCCAAGCCGACTAGCAGGCCGAAGGCGATTGCCCCTTCAAGCCAACCGCCTGCCACGCAACGCGCCTGGTACATGATCCGATCCTCGTGAGTGTCTAAAAGGTCGCGAAGGCGGTAGCCTGATACACCACGCCGCCCGGGAGTTGTGCCTGTATTGATGCGGTGTAAGGCGGCCGTTGCATGGCACCGTCGCTGTTCGCCGGTGATCGCACGGCGGCCGAACAGTTGTCGAAACGAATCAGATTTCCAAATGGATCGGTCACGTCCGCTTCCGAGAGGCCCAACACCTGCGCTGGCGTAGGCTGGGCCCCTCCCGCGAGGGGTATTGGCTCCGCGCACCCCGTCGTCCCGATCTCGCCCCCCGGATCCCAGCGGCCATCGGGTTGGGCGCTCGTTGCAAAATAGTCCACGGAGATATCCCTTGAGGGATCCGCTAGGTAGTGCACCTGAAAGTAAAGTTGGTAGGCGGCAACGATCCTGTCCACCTGGGCCGCCACGCGCTGCACATTTCCGATTGCCACCGAGTCGCCATGAAACAACACCGCCTCGTCATCGCCACAAACGGTCAGTTCTCCTGAAGCCGACAGGCCGGTGGTCCCGCAGCCTTGAACGGTGTCCAGGTGGCCGTTCCAGCCGCCAGAGACCACCGCCACCGAGTGGAAGTAGACCTTCACGCCGCCCAGACTCACCGCTTGGCGCGCATTGATGAAGACGCACAGCGGCGCCCCAGTGCCGTCCGTGTGGAGTGGGCCGGGTCCGAGTGACCCGTACCGCGCGAGCGGGGCAACGCTCGCAGCGCTGCTCGTGCACCGCCCCGATGCATCCGGAAGCGCGGGAAGGAGAGCCCCCGACGCCAGGGTGAGCTGCGCCCCCGGCTCCCCGTCCACCAACATCTGGTTGGCTTCGTATGCCAGCAAGATGGCCTGACGAAGCGCCGCCAAGCGCTCCTGCGTCTGAACCTGCGCCCGGAACCGCAGGAGCGGACCGAGTTGCTCGAACACCACGGCCCCCAACACCGAGAGCACCGCCAGAGCGATGCCCAGTTCCAATAGCGTGAAGCCACCCGAGCGGGAGTATCGCTTCATCCGGCAAGCGCTCGGTCGAGCGTCTCAGGGCCCTCGGCGGCGTATTCCCCTGCGCCGCGCGTGATCAGCCCTTCGCGGGCCTGGCGCGCCAAGGCCTGTTGGATGAGGATCTTCCCGTCCTGCTGCCCGCGGGAGCTGAGCTTCGAGATATGGCTCACCCGGTTATCGACGATGTGCTGCCGAACGGCCGGGGTGTTTACCAGCGGTCCGTCGGCCAACACCCGCAGCCCCTCGGTGGACGGCACACGCAATTGAGCAAATATACAATTCAGAACCGCGCCAAGAATTCCCCGAGCCCAGCCCCTCTCTCCGTCCTCAAAGAAGCTGGCGGCGGGTTCAACCGCCTTGACGCCACCATGAGTGTGCGTCGTCGCTAGCACCAGATGCCACGTCTCCGCGGCCGTAAGTGCGATCCGCATCGTCTCCCTACCTCTCATCGCTCCGACCACTAAAACATCCCACTCCGGTCGCAGCCCGGCCCGTCCTACGTGGCGGACGGGTTCGGTACCCGCTCCGCCCTCGCAACGAAAAATCCCCCCCCCGCGCGAGCTCGACCAGGTAGTCGATCGGATGCTCGACCGTCACCATGCTGACCGGCCGGCCGCAGCTGGGCTGGCTCGCAGAAGCGGCCAGGGTCGTCGCCGTTCCTGACCTTCTGGGGCCGGCGACCAGGGCCAATCCCTTCTGCTTTCCTCGTTGGACCCTCAGCGCCTCCGGCAGACCGAAGACGGCGAACCCCGGAGAAGTCCGCGGTAATCGACGCGTGACGAGAGCTAGTCGTTCGCCTGCATGCGTGAATAGGTTCCCCCTCATACGCCAGGAGGCCAGCGAGAGCGCGCAGTCCCAGGACCCTCCTCGCGCTTGGAGCAGTGCCGCGGGCGCCTTACAATCCCGGCAAGGCGCCAGGAACTCGCGGAGGTCCCCGTCCTTGGCCCCATTGACATCCATTCGCGCCATCTCGCCCTCCGTGCGGACCCGAACAGGCTCGTCCACAGCGACGTGGATGTCGATTACCTGAGAATTGAGCAGTAGATGGATTAGGCGCGTCCGAAGCACCGCCGCCTCACAGAACCTGAATTGCGGTGCGCTGCATCCATGTACCCCACGGGGTTTGGGCTCGAACCTCGACGCTGTAGGGCGGGCTCTTGGACGACGCCTCAACGCCGTTCGTCCACTCCACTGGCCCACCCCATCCGCTCACTGGCTCCACAGGCAGGCCCAACCGCGTAGCTAGGTCGCCGGACATTGGGGCAAAGGCATCGGCGCAGGGCAACTCGTCCAAGCCAGGGCTCTGGCAATCAACGGCGCGGAACCAATTGCGACCGATATCCGCGTCCGGATCGCGGATGTACGAAGCCCGGAAGCGCGCCTCGAAGGCGCGCGCCACGGTATCGAGCGCTGCACGGGTGAACTCCGCTGCCGCTTGGTGTGCTAGCCGACCATCTACAAGTACGTACTCCAGGCCCCGGTGGTTCGCGACCCTACCACTTCGCGGATCGAAATCTGGTGCCTCCCCCTGCGGACCCGGTAGCCAGGCGATCAACACCCGGTACCCGACGCCCCGGTCCTGGAGGAGGCTGCTAGCGGCGATACGCAGCGCCCACTTCGACTGAACGCCCAGATCAGCGACCCGGCCCAGCTTCTCCGTCCAGGCATCGTCAAAGGACTCCCCAGCTCCGTCCGCTTCGGATGCATGGCGACGGTACCAGCCGAGGATCTGTTGCCCAACGGTCGCAAGATATTCCACCCGCGGGCTCGGCGCCGACCCAGGCGATCGCCCCCCGTCACCGTGGCTCCAGAGAGTCATACAGGCCAGCGCGGTCATGGCGAGCGCCATAACAATCACCATCAATGCGCCCCCCCGTTGATTTCTACCTAGATTCGTCATAGAGATAGTCCACGCTACCGCTCGCCGCCCCCGCCGCCGCCGCACGGCAGTGGTTCGTATCAAACGTTGCTCCGCTCGAAATGCTGCCGTTGCACTCCTGGAGCACCTGAATCACGATGTCGTTCGGCACGTTGGTTGCGCGCAGAAAGTACCGTTGGCCTATCCCGCCATCCTCACGCGCGATGCTCACTGTTGCTCCGGACACGATACCGTCCAACAGACCGGCACCGGAGGTCGGGTCCGTCGAGAAGGGCTTCAGGTAGGGTCCTCGCCAGGAGTTGTCGCTTATGGCCGCTCCGCAAAATGTCGCCCCTGCTCCATTGGCGGCGTTCGTCCACAGCCCTGGAATGCGCTGCGTGTGACAGCCGGTATCGGCTCGAAGCCGCTGCAGCGCCCCCCCAATCTGCTGCATGTAGTTCAGCAGCGTGACGGCCTTCCCCCGCCCCCCGATGTCAGTGAAGACGTATACGCCGACGCCAAGCAGGGAGAGGATCGCGATTACCACAGCTAGTTCGACCAATGTGAAGCCTGATCGACGAGCGAGGTTTCTTGTATTCATTCACATTTCCTTAGTTATTCTAGGTCGACTTAAACGTTCTTCATCGCCACCGATAGCATCGGGTAGTAACTCAGAAAGAAGAAGCCTACGAGCGCGATTGACAAGCCCAATATGGAGCCGATGTTCACGTGATCGCTGATGCTTCGTGTCAACTGCTCCACGTCCTCGATGATGTCGCCGGTCATGTCGCGAATTCCCTCCACGACCCCGCCACCACTGACCGCCGCCCGGATCCCATCGACGATAAACGGTGGGAAGCTAGAGCGCTCGACCGCATCGTCGAGGTACATTCCGGTCTGCAACAGACGTTCGAGCCGATTGAAAGCAAGCTTGGAGTCCGCTCGCTCAGCTGCCTCCGCCATGATCCTGGCCGCCTCCACCGGTGGAACCGCCGCGTCGTAGAGCAAAGAGAAACCCGCCCACAGACAGGCATGGTCGGTCTTCACGGAAAGCTCGCGTAGAGGCCCGATCTGGTCCGCCATCTTCCTGGCATGACTGGACCGTGCTATGAGGAAGAGAACCATCGGCGCTAGCGCGTAGAGCGAGATGAAAGCGGCTGGGTGCTCGTTGAGGATCTTCGCGCAGGCAAAGTAGGCTTGCGTGAACCCTGGAGTGGATGCCCCGATGTTGTCCAGGAATGCCGCGGTCCTCGGCGTAACCCACCGAATCATGCCGAAGGAGAACAGGTACATGACAGCGCCGGTCATCAACGGCATTCTAAGCGTGCTGCGAACGCCGGCACGAAGGCTAGAGCGGCGCGCCGTCTCCTCGCTCAGCGAAAGCAACATCTCTCCGGTCCTACCGGATCGTTCAGCCGCGCGGACCACCATGGCATCGCGGCGCGGAAATCCAGCCAGCGTGAGTGCTTCGTGCTCCCGACGACCATCAAACATCGCCTGCCGCATCAGCAGGATCGCATGCCGCAGCTTTGGATCCCGGATAAAGCGAAACGCCAGCGCCAACCCGTCGTCCATGGACCTGCCGGTTTGCAGTCGCCGGCCGAGCACGCGATAGAGTCGAACTAAGTCCTTCTGCTCGAATCCATCCGACCACAGATTCGCCACGGACGCCAGCCAACGTCTCGTCAGACGCGAAGGGTTAACCCCCCCGCGCCGTAGCTTCGAGTAGGCCAAGTCGGCATTTCCGGCATAGACAACCCCGCGGTATAGCTTTCCCTGGGCGTCCACAGCGCTGTATGAGTAGGCAAGTTCCATGGCGTGCTTAGCGTACCGCTTGAGACCGACCGACTCCGCGCTAAGAAGCGCCCGTATCCGGCTATATTTGGATAGAGTCGGCAGCCCGCGCAGTGGCGTAGGCGTCGCGCGAGCCGCTAAGGCTGGGCTGGGCTGGGCTCGTGCAGACTTGCTCAGTAGCAGCCTTTAGCACACGTCGGCCCCGCTGTACGGACGCCAAGGTACCCACGACTCTCCCCTGACCGGGAGTCCGTGTTCGTGGCGCCCTCGGCGATCGAAGCGGGCACTTCATCGGCAACCGGCACGGACGTCGTGTTCTAGATTGCACGAGCGCCCCGATCCGGCGCCGCGGGCGCTCCGGTGACGACGTCGACCCCGGTATCGCTGGTGAGCAGGAACAAATCCTATCGGCCGGATGGTCGCCACGCCGACCGGGTGCTGAGTGGGCCGCAGCAGAGGCTGAAAACGGAAAGATCGCGGGCGCCCGGAGCGACGGCGCGCAGCGACTCGCCGGCGCTGGCCTCCGCCGCTCCGCTCCCGACTTCGTCGGCAGGGCGGCTGCCAGACGGACGGGCATAGCCGGGAGTCGGGCTGCGGCATTGAGGCCACGCGACACCGCGAGTGCGCAGGCCGCAGTGGTTAAGTCTCCCAGACGGGGCGGACCACGCCATCGATGCCAGATGCGGACGAGGGATGGATCAAGCGGGAGGGTGCGCCGAGTCGTCGACGAGACCCTAGGTGGTTTTCCCCCAACCGACGGCCGCCGCCGGCTTGGGGGGCAGCGCGACCGCTCGCGCCTCCACCCAGCGAGCGCTTTAAGCGTTTGGCTCCGCCACGCGTCGAACTTCCTCAAGGGCGGTGACGCCGCGAGCGACTAGGCGCAGCCCGCACGCCCACATCGTATGGGAGGGCAACATGGCGCAGCGACTGATGGACGACGCGCTAGCCCCTGCCTCGATCAATTCCCGAACGGCGCTCGTGACGTCCAACAACTCGTAAATCATGCTACGCCCCCGATACCCCGAGAAGCCACAAGATGAACAGCCGACTGCACGTCTCGGGCACACCTCCACTCCTTGTGAGGCGCCGGCTTGGCGAAGTACCACCGCCGTTTCCTCCCGATCATCGGGGATAGCACACTGGCTGCAGAGCGTTTGTACCAGCCGCTGTCCCACGACACCCTTGAGGACGGCGGCGAGGCCCTCGGGGGACACCCCGATACTCCTCAACCGATTCACCGCCAGTACGGCTGAGTTTGTATGCAGGGTGGTGAAGACGAGATGGCCAGTGTTGGCGGCATCGATCAACATCTCGGCCACCTCTCTGTCGTTACGCACCTCACCGAACAATATGACGTCGGGCGCCATGCGCAGGACGGCATTGAGCAGTTGACGGACCCCCTCTCCCTCACTGACCTCGCGCGAGACCTCATGCTGCATCCACAGGCCGTGCCGATACTCGATCGGGTTCTCGATGGTTTGCACTGACCGCTCCACGGGGTCAATCTCCTTAAGCATGCCGTAGAGCGTCGTTGTCTTGCCAGAACCTGTGGGGCCCGTGACGATCACCAAGCCGGTACTGGCCGCGAGGTACCGCCGAAGCGTGCGCTCGGTTTCAACGTCAAACCCGAGGTGCGCGAATTCCGCCTCGCTGCTCTGGCGATCCAGAATGCGGATGACTGCCTCCCGATTGCTTTCAGCGCGAGTCTGGACGAGCTCCATCCGAAATGCGTATCGGGACAGGAGTTCCTCGTAGCGCACCCGGTCGCCGTGGAAATGGACGAGGGCCTCCTGCGGCGCACGGCGCAGTTCCTCGGCCTTGACCCCCGACTCCGTCACGAGCTTGTTCAAGATCTTATCGTGCAAATCCGCCGTGACGCTGCGGAAAAGCTGCCCGACGCCGTTAACCCTCAGCTTGATGATTCCCACTGCCTCGGACTTGAAGAGGTATATGTCGGACGCGCCGGAGTAGCACGCGTGGCGCATCAGCGCGAAGAAGATGTCCTGAACAAGACCCGGCGCTTCCTCCGAACTGCGTCCATCGAAAGCGGATAGCGCTTCCACCGCCTGATCGAACTCTTCTGCCGTGTTGCCGTAACGGCGTCGATAGAGCGTCTGCATGGTGCGCGTGGAGGCGATGGCGATGCGCGGCTGATAGAGATAATAGGCGTTGGCCGCCTCGTTCACGCGCGCGATGTCGGACACGACCACGATCAAGCGACCACCGGATTCATGCGCAGGCACGTATCCGGCTGACGCTGAGGGCCGCTCCGCCGGGTGACCTGGCCTGAGGAGGGCGATCTCAGCAAGCTTGCCGGGCTCAAAATAGTCATACCCGTGATGTGCCGCCAGCGCCTTCGCCACGGTCTCTTCGCCGACGAAGCCGAAATCCCTCATGATCGTCGGGAGGCTCTCGCCGGTCTGCTTGGCTCGATCTAATGCCTGCTTTAAGTGCTGCGGACGGGCGCCGAGTGCCAAGAGCACGCCGTGCAAGTCGGTGCTGTCCGGGAGTGCACCTGCCCTAGCCGACGCTCGCAACGCAGCGTCGGCTAGAGCGCCGGGCGACGAGGCGGTGGCGGCGCCCGGCGCCCAGGTGGAGCCCTGCTCGACGCCCTCGGTGGTTTCGGTGCTAGAGGCCATAGACATCGACGCCGATTTGGAGTGCTCTACCCCGCGCGCTTATAGACGTTACCGCGATTGGCAAGGAGCGGCTTGCTTCGAAGAACCGCCGCAGCCCGAGGTAGCTCGCATACCGGCCTTGGAGCTTCACACTTTTTCTGCGCAGCAGTGGGACCCCCACTCGACGGCTGGGCGCCGTCGCGCCATCCTCGACGCGGTGCTCCTTCTGGGGAACCGCCAAGACTTGCTCGAAAGAGACACCCGTCTCCTGCCTTAGCTCGAGGAATTGCCGCAGCACCTGTGCGACATTTGCCTCAAGCGCGAGGCCTTCATAGGAATCGTGGTCTTTGACCGGGTCAGCCGCCCTGACCCTTCGCCGCAACTCTTCCAGCAAGACTACACGGCTTAGATGACTGGTGAGCGTCGCCTCCCGCTTCTGGACCTCTACCGCCCAGGTCCTGCTATAGAAGCCGCTCGCCGCTGAGCAGAGAAGTAAGATCGGAACCATTACGCCTGCAGCTGAACACCACGTTAACTTCATCAAGCCCTCCATCTTTTGTGCCTTCGGAGCTGGTGCACCCTGGCAGTGCTTTCCGCGCCAGAAGGCGGTCGAGGCGATCCTTGGTCGCGACGGCCGTACCTATGCCTCGGCCACTAGGGCCCGGCCGCCCAGCAGTCAGTGGCATGGAGAGCGTGTACTGCACGACATCCTGATTGGCTACCACCGATACGGTCAGCCCCGGAGCCCAGAGGCCCTCCGCCTTATCGAGTAACTCAAGGGCCGGTAGTCCCGCTCGCTGCGCAAAGCGCCCCGGCGCTTCCGCCAGAGCGCGGACAATGTCGCGCTCCGCCGCAACGGCCCGGTCTGCGGCCCCCACGACCTGGGCCTGGGCCGACTGGGCTCGCGCGTAGGTAGTGGCGAGGGAAGCGGCCGTGGCGGTCGCCGCAACCACGGCGGCACAGACACATGCCGCGGCAAAGCGAGCAATGGGTACGCCATTCCACTCGGGGATGCGCGGGTATTCGAGCAGCCCCCCGGCGGCCGCCAGGAGCTCCACCCCCGTGAACAGGTGCGTCGGCGTTCCGTGGGGTAAGCGCACACTGTTAAGAAACAGTGCGATGAGTTGCTCCATATCACCGGGATTTATGGAGATGGACATCCTGAGCCGCGTCGGCCCGAAAGCGTATAGAACCGCAAGCCGCGGCCCACTCCCGGCCGCGTCGAGGGCAAAGCCCGCAATCAGAGGGGTCGCCGAATCTCGTGCGCCGAGCAATCGGTCTAACACCGCGATTCCGGGGACCACTCTCACGGGCAGCGCGTCGAGGCGCGCCGACGGCGTTGCGTACACGATGCCCTGTTTGCGCGATAGGTTGACGACCCGCATCGGCTCCACGCTCTCGGCTTGCCGGACCGCAAGGGACTTCGCGGCCTCTATGGAAAGTCCTCGCGGAACCAGGAAGCGGAAGTCCTCTGGCGTGAATGAGATCACCTGACGGTCGCTAGGGGGATCCACGGGCTCGCACCCCTCCTCGGTGAGGCGCCAAAAGAGTTCCGCCCCAGATTCGAGGCGTGTCTGCAGGAATAACTCCTGTGCGCCTGGCTGCGACTCCCCCTCCCGCCCCATTGCTCGCGCTGCTTGACGAAGCCGCGGCATCAGATGGCCTCCGAGAACAGTGCGTCGTAGGCCCCGCCGGGAATCACGCGCGCCCGGAGGAGGATGACTACCTCTCTGGCCGTGTCGGCGACGGCCCGTGCGTTAAACAGCGATGCCAGGCCGGTTGCGCCGGCAAGCCCGGGAAGCCCGCTGCTCTGGTGCGTCCCGCTCGAGGAACGGATTCCACCCATGATCAAGGTCTTCCCATGTTCGGCGACCACCTGCATCAGACTCTGGTTCGATCGCTGCACAGGTGCAGTGATCCTCGCGCCTCCCCCGAGGTCGAAGTTCTGGAATTCCTGCACCCGGGAAAGCACGGGCACGATCGTCAACTGCACCTCCGTATCCGAAAGAATATCCGGCTGGATGGACAGCGTAACCCCGTCCACGGCATAGGACGCCGTGCCGGATGTCGTGGTACTAGCGGCTGCACCGCTGGGCGTGGTGGTACTTGCTACAGACCCAAGATAGGGTAGTTGCTGCCCGTCAAAAATCACCGAGGGTGTATTGTTCATCGCCATAACCTTAGGCTGCGAAATCACTCGCACCGTCGTGAAAGCCTGCAAGGCCCGAAGAATCGAACTAATACCCGCACTCGCCAGACTGACATCAGCGGATGCTGCCTTCGTGAGAAGGCTCAGGTCCCCGAGGCGGGCATTGCCCGTGATTTGCCCGCCCAGAACCTTGCTCCACTGGATTCCATACTGGAAATCCTCCGTCAAGGTAACTTCAACGATGGACGCCTCGATCTCCACGCGGCGCATAGCGTTTGCACTGAATTTATTGAGAAAGTTGCTGACTCTGGCAAGCGCTACCGCGTTCGATCGAACGGAGATCAGGCCGAGATCCGCCATCACCTGAACCTCTGCATTTTTCCCCGCAAGATGCTGAATGAGCCCTGCGACGCCCTGCGCGTCGGTCTGGTATCGACCCGATACGGTGAAGCTGGCCTGAAGGCCCCCGTTCGCCCCGCCCCCCGTGCCGCCAGTGCCGCCCGCCCCTCCGAAGGACGCCTGGGGTCCCGTGGCGGCCGCGGTGGGAGCTGTTCCGGCAACGGGGTTTCCCCCGACGGTAAACGCCGCCTGTAGGCGCTGCATGACGTGCAGTGGAACGCGATAGGTGTAAGACGCCCGCTCAACAACGCTGACCGACTTCGCCGTTCGATCGACCACCGCGACCAACCCGCCGGCGAGCGCGACGCGACGCAATGCCGCTTCCGGCGACAGATCGGCCAGTTCGACACTGACAAGACGGGCTGCCTGCACGCCGTCGCCAATCGCCAGGGAGTAGGCATGAGCGCGAGCCAACTCAGCCAACAGTGGACCGATCGGCGTATTCACCGCGCGCAGTGACACGTCCCCGGCCTCGGCCGAGGGCTGGACCACGCGAGTCCGGATGACGTCCTCGCTGCGCTCCTCCAGCCCTCCCTCCGCAACCGTTCGCGCGCGGGTTTCGCCTTCGACCAATTGGCGCGCCTGTGCTTGGGCTCTTGGGCCCAGGGTGGAAAGCGCGGGGGCGCAGGCGGCCACCGATAGTGCTATCGCGATCGCGCCCGCCGCGGACTGAATGCTTCTTGTGACCACGTGTTCTACCCCTTCGGCTCAGCTTCAATGACCAGAACACGGTCGGCGATCAAGGTTCCCCGAAGACCCAGGCGGCGCAGCGCGTTACGAATCACCTCCTTCGCTGAAGCGCCGTCCACCCGGGCGGCCTCCTCCACGACCAAGTCGCCGGGCACCCGCCAATCGATCGCGATTTGGTGAAGATGGAGGTATTCGGCGAACACTTTTCGGACCGAGCTGTTGGCTGGGAAGTGAAGTTCGGATGGAGCACTGGCCCTAAGGTCCGCCGCCAGGGTAACGGAAGGCAAAGGCTGAGGCGGTCCATCGATCATCGGGGCAGTTGTTCGATCGAGACTAGGGTCGGTCAATGGCTCGGCCTCCCCCGGCATCGGCTGGTGCACTGGCTGGAGGCTACCGGCCGGGGCATCGCTGCTCTCCCTGGCGGCTCCTTGCGCCCTCCCGATCGCGCCTGGGCAAGGCGAGTCGGACTTGGTTTGCGCTAGGATTTGGACGCTCCCCGCGGGCACCTCGGCTACCCCCGTGGCCAGTTGGTTTTGGGACAGCCCGGCGTCGAGCAGCGCCGCTGTGACAGCACGGAGTCGACGATAGCCAAGGCCGGGAGCACGGGGCTGCAAACGCGAGAGGATCGTGACTTGGAACGCCGGGGTCCTATCCACGGCGAGGGCTTTGATGCGAACCAAGGAGCCGGCCGTAAGGACGGCTGCGCCGGGAGCGAAGCTCACCATCAGGCGGACTTCGCCTTTGAGGTCTGCCGAATCGCACGCGGGTCGCGCCCCGGACGAGATGCCCTCCGCGGCAGCAAGCGCGCCGTGTTCGTTACGGTGCACTACCTCGCTGCGGGAAGCTCCGTTCACCACAGTGAATTTAGCTGGCACACCCGCCAGCCGCAGGTAGGGGCCGTCGCTAACCCAGGCTGCGCCCTCGACGCGCCAGTTGGTCACACCGGACCCCGGCACTTGGACGAAGGTATCGGTCCCGTCGTTGAAGACAAGAACATCCGGCGCCGCTAAGCGACCACGAACGCTATAGGAAAAGTCCAGCGGCCCGCCATCGGCCGCGGCAAAGCCCAACGGGCTGCCTGACAGCAGAAGCGATACCAGGGAACGACGCCACGACATGCGGATGCCCCATAAGCTCAGCTCAGAGAGGCACCATTTTTATCGGTTTTTCCCGGTGCTGCTAGGGCTGAAAACGAGGCAGAAGCGCCGATATTCCCCGGGAAGGCGCCGAGGCGGGCTACCCAGACTTGCTTCGCACTCAGCCTTGTGAGCGCGCCGGAGCAGCCACCTACCGCCGCGATGCGAGGGCGATCTGGCATTGGGGACTCCGTTCGGCGCTCTCTTGGGCGAGCCTCAGCGTCGAAGGGTTACCTTGCCCGTGTGCGTCGCGCCGTCCAGGTACTGGTAGGCATCGGGTGCCGCCTCGAATGCAAAGCTTCGCCCGATGGGCAAGCGCAGGAGATTGGTCGCGATGGCACGATTCATCTCCTCGAACATCTCCCTCGAGCCCACGTAAATCCCCTGGACCCGGATGTTTCGCCGCAGGATCGCGGCCGTGCTGACCGTGCCGGCGACGCCGGTGATGACGCCGATCATGGCGACCGTTCCGCCCAGCCTAGCGGACGCAACCGATTTGTCGAAGGTGCCGCTCCCGCCGACCTCCACGACCAGATCAGCACCCCGGCCGTCCGTGAGTTCGAGCACCGACTTGTGCCACTCCGGGTGCGAGCGGTAATTCACCGTTGCGTCGGCACCCAGTTCGATCGCCTTCGCCAGTTTCTCCTCGCTCGACGAGGTCACAATGGCCTTGGCCCCGTGCATTTTGGCGAAGGCCAGCGCGATCAGTGAGACACCGCCCGTGCCGAGACAAAGGACGGTGTCTCCGGCCTTGATCCGTCCGACGCTCACCAACGCATGCCATGCGGTCACCCCCGCGCACGGCAGGCAGGCGGCCTCTTCGTCGGACAGATGTGCCGGGACCTTCACAACCCCTTGTTCCGATAGCACGACATACTCGGCCAGCATCCCATCGACGGCTCCGCCCAAAGCGCTCGCTGGGGCCTCGACGGGAACTTCACCGGCAATCCAGGCCTGCATGAAGCATCCAGCCACCCGGTCCCCGACCTGAACTCGCGTGACCCCGGCACCAACCTCGACGACTCGGCCGACACCGTCGGACAGCGGGATACGCCCGGCGGGAGGCGGCGCCCCGTATCCGCCCTTGGCCACGAGCAGGTCACGATAGTTGAGGGACCACGCGCTAACCTGGATGAGCACTTGACCGGGGCCCGCCGTAGGAGCTTGGCGCTCGACCAGGGTGACACTTTCCAGCCCAGGGCGGTGCTGGAGTTCGTATAGCTTCATGGAAACTCCTGAGGTTGGTGGGACGTCGGCCACAACGCGGCCGACCATGCATACGGATTCTACCGAAGGGCCCAGGCAGTGACAGCTACCGCGCACTGACTCGAGCCCTGGCCCGCTATGTGCGTGCGCAACGTCCTGTGCCGTAGAATAGGCAGAGTTGGGTGCCTAAACCACGCAAAAAGCGATATAGCGGAGCAGAAAATGGCAGACTTCATGTTCTACGAGCGCCCGGTCGCGCTGAATCGAGATCAGCATCGACGCCTGCGCATCAATCCGGCGAGCAACCACTTCGCCTTCGCGGGCAAAACGAACGCAGTGCCCATCGCTAGCACGGAGTTCCCGGAAGCGGCGCGCGACTACCCCATCGTCTTCGTTGGAGAGGAAGGCGGCAACTTCGGGGTAGCTGCCCTAGTCGGGCTTCGAGATCGCGAAAACCTGCTCGTCGACGAGCAGGGGCGCTGGGCCGACGGGGTCTATGTGCCTGCGTTCGCCCGCCGCTACCCCTTCGTCCTGGCCCGCACGGACGAGTCGGAGACGCTCACCGTGTGCATCGACGAGGTCTATCCTGGCCTGTCTGCCGATGCAGGCGAGGCCCTCTTCGATGAGCAGGGCGCCGAGTCGCCGTATTTGCAACGGGCCCTGGAATTTCTGCGACTTTTCCACGACGAGGCTCAACGGACATCGACCTTCGCTAACCGACTCAAGGCGCTAGGGCTCTTGGTTCCAAAGGTGATCAACCTGGAGCGTAACGGGGAGCGGTACACCCTCCAGGGGTTATGGATGGTGGACCCGGAAAAACTCGCAGGCATCGACGACGAACGAGCTCTGGAACTCTTCCGTTCGGGCTATCTGAACTGGATCCACGCCCACCTCCAGTCCATGGGCAGCCTGCCAAGACTTCTTCAGCGGCTCGACAGCCGCGTGGCCGCCGGCTCTCAGACCCCAGGGGGAATTACCGCAGAACCCTCCCCGGTCCGGCACTAGGCTGCAAGACACCAGGGCAGGCGGCCGGGCAACCGGCCCGCCCCCGCACCGCTAGCCGAAACAAGCCCGGATAACCCCGCCATCCACGCGCAACGCCGCGCCGTTGGTGGCGGATGCCAGCGGGCTGCACACGTACGCGATCATGCTCGCCACCTCCTCAGGCATGGCATAACGCTTGAGTAGTGAACTCGGACGCACGCTTTCAAAGAATGCGGCCTCCACTTCGGCCAGCGGTTTGCCGGGCGCGCGCAGCGCAATGGCCCGCTTGTTTCCATCGGACAGCGTTGGCCCGGGCAGCACCGTGTTGACCGTGACGCCCGTGCCCGCGCAGTTCTCGGCCAGCCCTCGGGAAACAGCCATCTGCGCCGTCTTCGTCATGCCATAGT
Organism: Betaproteobacteria bacterium; assembly: GCA_025356655.1. Taxonomy (GTDB): domain Bacteria; phylum Pseudomonadota; class Gammaproteobacteria; order Burkholderiales; family SHXO01; genus SHXO01. The sequence continues at coordinate 28,116 of JANXRW010000096.1, forward strand.
GGACCATGTCGTGGGGAATCTGTATACCGCTCTCGCTGCTCACGAACACCACGCGGCCCCAGCCGCGCAACTTCATCCCCGGCAGATAGGCTCGAGACAGACGCACGCCGCTCATGACGTTGATCTCGAAAAAGCGCTGCCAGTCGTCGTCCGTAATCGCCTCGAAGGGCTTACGCTCCCAAATCCCTAGGTTATTCACCAGAATATCCACGGCCGGGTACCGGGCAACCAAGTCCGCAATCGGCTGTGCTGTCGCCAGGTCTCCTGCGAATCCCTCGACCTGAGCGCCGGGTACCTCCTCCTTCAAGGCCGCAACCGAGGCGCTCGCCGCCTCCGGCGTGCGTCCATTGATGATCACGCTGGCGCCTTCCTGCAGCAGTAAGCGCGCCGTAGCGTAACCGATGCCCTTGGTCGACCCAGAGATCAACGCCGACTTTCCATTGAGTTTCAGATCCATCCCGCGCTTCCTCCTGACCAGAATCACGCACGAAGGTTACCACCGGAGTGGGGGCGAAGCCAGTTGTGCACGTCCGCCGGGCGGGATTACGCCGCGAAGCTTGGCGGGCCTACCGAGTTGGGCCACACTGTGGATGTGGTTAGGCAACGAGGAGCCTGACGGCTCTGCGCGCGGACGGTCATCGCGGGCGACGCGGATCTTGCTATTTCTGTTCCCCTTCGAGGGCTGATCGGGTGTGCGGGGGTGAAAACCCGTCGCGCTGCAGCGCCGTGAGGTAGATGATGCGTCCGGAGGCGCGGTGCACCGACGACTGGGCCGGTGGCGCCCATGATAACTTGGCTGACCTGTTGCGCCGGATCCGCCCTGAAGGCCACCGCCTGCCGAAGGACGAACCATGACCCGTACTCCAGCCATCGCGTCACTCCTAGTTGCCTCGGCGCTGTGGGCCTGTAACGCCCCGCCTAGTCCTGGATTTCAGGGGTACGTGGAGGGGGAGTATCTCTTCCTATCCTCACCCCAGGGTGGGTACCTGAAGTCCCTCGATGCCCCCCGGGGCAGCCGGGTAGCGCAGGGACAATTGCTATTCACGCTCGCTGGAGACCCCGACACGCAGGCCCTGGCCGCGGCGGACGCCCGTGCTGCCTCCGCCCGCCAGAAATTGGAGAACCTCGGTGAGCCCCGGCGGCCAACCGAAGTAGCGGCGCTCGCCGCGAACCTGCGCGCTGCCGAGGCCGCCCTGCGCCTCGCCTTGAGCCAGCGGCAGAGCCAAGAAGCGCTAGCGGCGCAGAACTTTGTGGCGCGGGCCCGCGTCGACGAGGCGCGCGCCGCCGTGGACACCGCGCGCGCCCAGGTCGATGCCGCACGCCAGCAACTCGCCGCGTTCCGAGCCACGTTGGGCCGGGTCCCGGAACTGCGCGGCGCCCAAGCGGATTGGGAGGCGGCGGTCGCGGAGGCCGCGCAGAAGCGTTGGGGGCTCGACCACAAGTCGGCAACCGCTCCCGCAACGGGGGAAATCTCTGAAACCTACTACCGTCCAGGTGAGTGGGTCCCGGGGGGTGCACCGGTGACCAGCGTACTGCCCGACGCGCAGCGCCGGATACGCTTTTTCGTGCCGGAGACCCAGCTGGGAAGCCTGCAGGCGGGACGAGTAGTGGAAGCGAGCTGTGACGGCTGCGCCACACCGATCCGCGCGCGCATCGATTTTGTCGCGGCACAGGCCGAGTACACTCCGCCGGTCATCTATAGCCGCGGAAGCCGAGAGAAGCTGGTCTTCAGGGTGGAGGCAAAGCCTGCTCCGGAACAGGCGAGCAAGCTTCGTCCAGGCCTGCCCGTCGAGGTCAGGCTGCTCGCACCCTGACAGGAGATCGCGCATGCTAAGCATCGATGTACACGGTCTGAACAAGTCTTTCGGGTCACGCCAAGTGGTTCGGCACTTGTCACTGGAGGTCCGACAGGGAGAAATCTTCGGTTTCCTGGGCCCCAACGGCAGCGGCAAGACCACCTGCATCCGGATGCTCTGTGGCCTGCTGACGCCAGATAGCGGAAACGGTATCTGCCTGGGCCTTGACGTCCTACGCCAGAGCGCCGAGATCAAACGCCAGGTCGGGTACATGACACAGAAATTTTCCCTCTGGGACGACCTGACTATCGCGGAGAACCTGGACTTCGTCGCCAGAATGTTTGGCATGGCCGACCGGCGGGGTGTCGTCGACGCCGCCCTGCAGGAACTGGGACTGGCCGGTCGCCGCCACCAACTCGCTGGCACGCTCTCGGGCGGCTGGAAACAGCGGCTCGCGCTGGCGTCCTGCCGCCTGCACCAGCCGCGGTTGCTGTTGCTAGACGAGCCCACGGCAGGGGTCGATCCGAAGGCCCGCCGCGAGTTTTGGGAGGAGATCCACCGCCTCTCGACGGCTGGCATAACCGTGCTCGTGTCGACCCACTACATGGACGAGGCTGAGCGTTGTCATCGTCTCGCCTACATCGCCTACGGGCACCTGCTGGCTTCGGGCACTGCGGCCGAGGTTATCGCGGGCCGACACCTGTCTACTTGGGCCCTGAGCGGGCCCGACCTCATGGGAGCGACGCCCGAACTCCAGACCCTGCCTGGGGCCGAACAGGTGACCAGCTTCGGCACCACCTTACATGTCAGCGGGACGGATGGCCCTGGCCTGCAGGCCAGCCTTGCTGCTTTCTGTCGTGCACGAGGACTGAGCATGGAACCGCGTGAGCCGTCGTTGGAAGATACCTTTATTCACCTGATGCGGGACGTGACCGACCCGCTTCAGGCATGAGGACCGAAGCCGACGCATGGAACGGCTTGAGCGAACGGGGGCCAGGCCGGGCGGAGCGCCCGCGATGTCCCCGGCTGGCGCATCGATGTGGCTACGGCCTTCCAAACGGGCCCGGCCCGGCGGCGCAGGCTGAGCGCGCAAAGACCGAGGCCCGCTGCCAGAAGGACCCAGGTGCCGGGTTCCGGCACCGGCTGCGCCACTTTGCCCAACTGCGCATAGACATACATACGGCCCGGCGTCGTCTACTGCGAAGACATTGGCCGTACCGTTGTCGTTGTAGGCCAGTGCCCCGGTGTGGACTTCCGAAAAGGTGCTCCACTGCCCGGCGGGGATGCCGACGAAGGAGAACCCGACGGTCGAGCCATCCGCGGCGCGCGTGGCTTCTGCCGGCGCATTGGTTCCAATGGAGGTGGGGTCCGAACTCACGTCCACCGCGGAGTTGATGAACGTGGCGCGCCCAAAGCCGGCGACGTGCCCGGTCGAACCCGCGTCAACGCGGATCACCGTGTTGAAGGACAGGCTGTTGTCAGCCAATTTCAGCACACGGTCCTGGAACACGCCGGTGATGTTCACATCCAGGCCGTTGGAGATGGTGAACGGAATCAGCGTGTCCTGGATCACCAAGCCGGGGGTGTTCACGGAGTCCACCGGGATAGCGATGCCGCCAGAGGGCAGGGGCTGCGCTGTAGCAATGCCGGGCAGCAGAGCGCCGGCGAGCAGGAAGGGCAATACAGAAGAACTTCTGAATTTCAGCATGTCATGGTCTCCGTGGTTTGGTGCGCAGTCTTTGTGGTGGCATCCCCGGAACGGTTCCGGGTTGCTGGACAGCCTCTTTGGTCTGTTTCGGCGTCTTTTCCTGCGCCGGCGTAGCCCGCCGCCTAAGCGCGGCGCTTTCGGTCGCGAGGAACTGGCTAACACTTACCCTTCGTCTATTTGCAAACGCTCGATCTGGGGCAGCCTGCCTGACAGCGACCTACCAACACCGTGGGACCCCAACACGCTGGCCGCCTGCGCGTCAACTCTCAATCGGAGGCACATCCAGCAGTGCTCATCGTTGACACCAAGCCCCAGCGAGCGGGCAAGCCCAAGCCAATTCGGCCGACCGAATTCGGGGCGCTGAACAAGGCGTCTGCCATGCGCTGTGACCGCCGCGTACCGATCGCCTGAAGACGATGACGACATGACTCCTGTGCGCATTGAAAGGCCCGATCGAGTCAGCCTCCTGGGCCTGATCGATCCTAAAGCCAGGCTGCGGGTGGCTGCCCGACCGGCATACCGGCAGAAATTTCGGCGCACGCATCGGCAACAGGAGCTTTCGTGACAACGCCACTGAGAATTGCTGCCAGCTTCGGGACCCCCTGGCGGGTCAGTGGGACGGCTGCGCCTAAGCGGAGAGCCGGTCGCGCTGGGTTGTGTCGTGTGCCCGGAGCCTAAGCATAGAACCGCAGCCCTCGCTAGAGGACGCTTTTAATCACCTGATGCGGGACGTGACCGACCCGCATCAGGCGTGAGGACCGAAGCCATGAGATTCTCGCTTGCGCGCTGGCGTGCCATCGTCATAAAAGAGTTTATCCAGCTGCGTCGGGATCGGCTCACCTTTGGGATGATCATCGGCATCCCACTGATCCAACTTTTGCTTTTCGGATTCGCTATCAATTCGGACCCGCGGCACCTCCCCACTGCCGTGGTCATGGCCGATCCGGGCCCCTTCTCGCGCGCGTACGTGGCGGCGATGGCCAACAGCGATTACTTCCAAATCCTAGGGAGTCTGCAGGAGCGCGATGCTCACCGGATGCTCGACCGTGGCGACGTTCAGTTCGTCGTGACATTCCCCCTGGGCTTCAACCGCGATTTGGTGCGCGGGAAATCGCCAACGCTGCTGGTCGAAGCGGACGCAACCGACCCCATGGCAACGGGCGGGGCGCTGGCGGTACTCGCACAGCTGGGCCCCGCGGTTTTCACGGCGGACCTGCCGGGGTTGAGCGCCACGCCGGTGCCGCGGGTCGACCTGCGGCTGCATCGGCGCTACAACCCGGATGGCATCACCGCGTACAACGTCGTCCCCGGTCTCCTCGGGGTGATCCTGACCATGACCATGGTGCTGATGACCAGCCTGGCAATGACGAGGGAGCGCGAAAGGGGCACCTTCGAAAGCCTCATGGCCACTCCCGCGACGCCCTTGGAAGTGATGACCGGAAAGATCGCTCCCTACGTTGTGATCGGGCTCATCCAAGTCACCCTAGTCCTGCTGGCTGCGCGCTGGATCTTCGATGTCCCCATGGTTGGGAGCCTGTTTCTTCTCTACGCGGTGGTACTGCTTTTCATCTGTGCCAACCTCACCTTGGGAATGACCTTCAGCTCCATCGCCCGGAACCAACTGCAGGCCATGCAGATGACTTTCTTCTTTTTCTTGCCCTCCATGCTCCTTTCGGGATTCATGTTTCCCTTCCGGGGCATGCCGCTGTGGGCCCAAGGGGTGGGAAACCTGCTTCCCCTCACGCACTTCCTGGTTCTGGTGCGCGGGATCCTGTTGAAGAACAACGGCCCGGAACTTCTCTGGGGGCATATCTGGCCGCTGATGCTCTTCATGGCGGTCGTCCTCGGAGTCGGCCTGTGGACGTTCCGGAGCACCCTCGATTGACGGCCCTACCGGACGGCGCACCCGGGTCTCCTCTGGGTCGGCGCAGCCCCAACGCGTCGAGTTCCAGGTAGGCGGCGCGCAACCAAGTTTTGACCCGAGCGCGTTCCAGCATTCCGAGTGCCTCCGGACCTTCGCGGCGATTGGCCGCCGCCCAAAAGCTTGCGCTGTGACGGTCGATCTTGCGCATGCAGGCACTCCTGCAGTGCGCCCAGCGTAATTACCCGCGCACCCATGCGCAACGCCCGAGCCAGCGCCGCGGAGTCGTCCAGCAGGGAGAAATCCGTGGCGCGCCCCAGGTTCCTGACCACGATGTAGCCGGGCCCTTCGCCATGGGTGTCGAGTAGCCGTTGCAGCAGGTCGACGGAATCCTTTCCGCCATCGGATAGATGCCAAAAGTTCACCTGGACGCCCAACTCGCCCAGCGCGCCAGCGATGCTGCAGTCTGGGCTGCCAGGTCGACCAACACGCTCTGGCCCGACGATACCGAGACGGCCTGCCCCGCGTCGAGGACCTCCACCAAGTGGTCCAGGCTCTCGTAGCTTTCCACCGTGGCCGGCGAGGCATAGTCGGCGTAGAACCGGGTGAAGGATGCGTGCGACCGGTCCGTGTCGAAGCCGGTGAGCGGCAGGTTGTGGTCGATGAAATATTGGGCGAGCAACCGGGCGAAGACCGACTTGCCTACGCCGCCCTTTTCGCCGCCGATGAAGTTAGTTGAGCGCATCCTGCGGTCCTGTGCAAAGGCCGGGCAAGCGCAGACGCACTGACGGCACAGTGAGAAAGGGGCCCCTCGGCCGCCGACAGTCCTGACCGGCAAGGGGCCGCGCGATGATCCTCGTATCTCAGGGCGGCGTCCATCGCGTCGACAGCGGCGTGTTGCGCCGCCGCAATGGTTGTCTGTTTTAGCCAGACCTCCGAGACCCGAGCATCCGCCGGCCAAGGCCGGCCACGTTCGCACCCACTAGCGCGCTCGAAGCCGGCGAAGCGGCCGGAGGGACGCTGCGCCAACGTCACAGCGCTCAGCCCTCGGGCGCGGCGGCAGCGGCCCTCCGACGCGTCCGCTCCCATAGCCGCCCCGCCAAGCGGGAGAGGTCGTCAATGTAGGTGAATACGACCGGAATCACCAGCAGGCTGAGGAAGGTCGACGTGAGCAGACCACCGATCACCGCGATGGCCATCGGACTGCGAAAAGAGGTGTCCGCCGCACCGCTGCCCACGGCGATGGGCAGCATGCCCGCGCCCATGGCGATGGTGGTCATGATGATCGGCCGGGCGCGCTTGTGACAAGCGTCTAGCAGTGCGTCTAGCCGACCCATCCCTTCCCTGCGGCGCGCGACGATGGCGTATTCCACCAGCAGGATGGAATTCTTCGTCGCCACACCCATGAGCATGACCAAGCCAATCAAAGAGGGCATCGAGAAACTCTTGCCGGTTAACAGCAGCGCCACGAAGGCCCCGCCCAGTGACAGCGGCAGCGCCGCCAGGATGGTGACGGGCTGGAGCACCTCCTTGAACAGAACCACGAGTACCAGGTAAATGCAAAGCACACCCGTGAGCATAGCCAGCCCGAAGCTCGCAAAAAGCTCACCCATGACCTCCGCGTCACCCAGTTCCAGACGGGAGACCCCCGCAGGCAGGTTGCGGATGCTGGGGAGATCGTTCACCCGGCGGGTTACTTCGCCCAACTCGACGCTCGCCAGTTCGATCTCGAAGTTGATGTTTCTCGACCGGTCGTAGCGGGCGATCACGGCGGGCCCGCTAGACATCTCCAACGACGCCACCTGGCCGATCATGACCGGCCCCACCTCGGGTCTGCTGCTCGGAACCGTCAGCCGCGCGAGCAGGGACAGATCCGCGCGCGCCGCCGGGTCCAGCCTCACGACCACCGGCACCTGGCGCCGCGGCAGGTTGAGCTTTGGAATGGCGAAGTCATAGTCGCCCAGCGTGGCGATGCGCAGGGCCTCACCCAGGGACGCGGTTGTGACCCCCAGATCGGCGGCCCTGGCGAAATCCGGCACCACCGCGAGTTCCGGGCGTGCCAGCGCCGCCGTGGAACTGACCGCGCCGATGCCCGGTATGGTGCGAAGCTCGCGCTCCACCTCGCGCGCCGCCGTGGTGAGCGCCGTCGAATCCTCGCCCGTCAAGACCAGTACGTACTTCTCCCCGGAGCCGCCCAGGCCAACCCGGGTCCGCACGCCGGGCAGGGCAGTAAGGGCCTCGCGCATCCGCGCCTCGATGGCCTGCTTGCGGACGTTGCGTTCGCTGCGCGGGTCCAGCAAGATCGTGAGCGTCGCCTTGCGCACCTCCGCGCCGGACTGAGGCGCGAAGGGGTCGCTGCCGGCGGCTCCGCCACCGATGGTGGTGTAAACCGTGCGCACGTGCGCCAGCGGGGTGATCAAGGCGCGCGCGCGCTCCGCCGCCACCCGCGCCTGCTCGAGCGTAGCGCCCGGGGCGAGTTCCACCAGGACCTGCGTCTGGGACAGGTCGTCCGCGGGCAGAAAGCCTTTGGGCAGCAGGGGGATCAGCGCAATCGACCCGACGAAGAATGCCGCCGCGCCCAACAGCAGCATCCATCGGTGGCGCAGGCAGGCGGCGGCCACCCGGAGGTAAGGCGCCATCCACGTCGGGTCCCGGGGGGACTCGGGCTGCGCCCTGAGGAGATAGGCACACATCATTGGGGTGAGCATGCGCGCCACCACCAGGGAGGCGAACACGGCCAAGGCCGCGGTCCAACCGAACTGCTTAAAAAACTTTCCCGGAATTCCGCTCATGAAAGCCGTGGGGAGGAACACGGCAATAAGGGTGAAGGTCGTCGCGATCACCGCCAGGCCGATTTCGTCGGCGGCGTCCATGGCCGCCTGGTAAGGCGTCTTACCCATACGCAGGTGGCGAACGATGTTCTCCACCTCGACGATGGCGTCGTCGACCAGGATGCCGATCACCAAGGACAGCGCCAGGAGCGTCACGGCGTTGAGCGTGAAGCCCAGGTAATTCATGCCGACGAAGGTGGGGATGGCCGATAGCGGCAGGGCCACGGCGGATACCAGGGTCGCACGAAAGTCACGTAGGAAGAGCCAAACGACGACGACCGCGAGCAGCGCCCCCTCGTAGAGGAGCGTCATCGAGCCGTCGAACTCCTCCGCCACCGGCGTCACGAAATCGAAGGCCTGCGTTAGCGCTAGATCGGGATGCCCACCGGTGATCTCTGCCAGGGCGGCGCGCACGCCTGCCCCCACCTCCAACTCACTGGCCCCGCGACTGCGCGTGACCTCGAAGCCCACCACCGGCTTGCCATTCAAAAGCGCCATTGAGCGCGGTTCGGCGAAGCTGTCGCGCACACTGGCGATTTGCTCCACCCGCAGGCGGCGCCCCAGCGGCAGCGCTAGTTCCAAGGCGCCCAGGGTAGCCGCCGAAGTCGTGTTACCGAGGGTGCGCACCGCCTGCTCGCGCCCGCCCACGTCCGTGCGGCCTCCGGCAGCCTCCTGCTGGGTCTGCCGCAGTTGCCGGGACACCTCCCCCGCGGTCAGGCCGAAGGAAGCCAATCGCGTCGGGTCCAAGGCTAGCGTGATCTCGCGGGAGACGCCACCCACCCGGCTCACCTGGCCCACACCGCGCACCTGCAACAGGCGGCGCGCGATGATGTCTTCGACAAACCAGGACAAGCCTTCGTTATCCAGGCGATCGGAGGCTACGGTGTAGGCGAGGATGGGGGAGCCGGCCAGGTCCAACTTGCTCACCAGGGGCTCGCGCAGGTCCCCGGGAAGGTCGGAGCGCACGCGGGACACCGCTGAGCGCACGTCATCGAGCGCCTCCTGCACGGGTTTTTCCAAGCGGAACTCGGCAGTGATAGTGGCACTGCTGTCCTGGACGCTCGCGGAGATGTGCTTGAGCCCCTGGAGCGTTGCGATGGAATCTTCAATCTTCCGCACCACATCGGTTTCCAACTGTGACGGCGATGCACCGGGCAGGGCTGCGCTCACGGTAATGGTAGGCAGATCCAGATCCGGGAAATTCTGGACCTTCATGGCGCCGAAGGAGAACAGTCCGTCGAAGGTGAGAAGAACAAAGAAGGTAATCGCTGGAATGGGGTTGCGGATGCACCAGGCGGACACGTTCATCGCGCCACCCTCACGAGGTCACCGTCGGCAAGGAAGGCTGCGCCGGAGGCCACGAATTGCTCCTCTGCCCGAATCCCGGACCGCACTTCGACCCATTGGTCTTGTCGCCGCCCGGGGACGACTTTGATGCGGGCCACGCGCCGCATCTCGCCCGAGCCCGGGCCCAGCCGAAACACGAAGTTGAATCCGTCCTGCATCACGATCGCATCCTGTGGCAGGGTGAGGCCCTCACTCGAGCCCAGCGCGAACTCACCGCGCGCGAACATGCCCGCCCGAAATCCATGCTTGAGCGCCTCAGGGATGTCAACGTAGACCAGCGCGTTACGCGTGACCGTGTCTACCGTGGGCGCAACCACGCGCACGACACCCCCGACCGTGCCCACCCCGGCTGCGCTGATGCGCGCCCCAAGGCCCGCGCGCAACCGGGACAGTTCCGCGCTGGTCACCTCTGCACGCCACTCCAGCCGGGACTTCCGGATCAGCCGAAAGAGCTCCTGGCCTGCGCCCACGACGGCCCCGGGCGTGGCGCTGCGCGAGGAGATGACGCCGTCGTCGCTCGCCAGCACGCGGGTCTGCGCAAGGCGCAGCGCCTGGCTGGACACCTGGGCGCGCGCAAGATCGCGGCGCGCTAGGGCCGTGCGTTCCGCGGTGAGGTACTGCGTGGACTGCTGCTCGCTCAGCACACCGGTTCCTGCCACGCTTCGGGCTCGGCCCGCCGTCTCCACCGCCTCGGCCCAGGTCGCCTGGGCCTCGGCGAGCGAGGCCCGGGCCTGGGCCAATTCAGCCGCAACCGTTTGCCCGCGAAATAGTGCGAGCAGCTGGCCACGCTTGATCACGTCGCCCACCTGGGCGTGCACCTCGGCCAGGCGCAGGTTCGCCGCCTCGGATCCGATCACCGCCTCCTGCCAGGCAGCGATGCTGCCGTTAGCGGACAGCAGCAGCGGGAGGGCGCGCCCCCGGGGTTGTACCGCGGTGACGCTTAGCGCCGGGCGCCCACGCGCCTCGCGACTCTGGCCCTGCGCGTCGCGCTCCTCCGGCGCTGCCTGCCCTGGCGCCATGCCCACGAGGAGTGCGAGGACGGCGAACGCTTTGCGATACATGAATTTTTTCCTAAAGGTTGGAGGCGGTGCTAGTGCCGAGATCCCCGTCCCAGCCGCCACCCATGGCGCGATAGAGAGAAATCCAAGTCGCCACCCCGTCGTATTCCACACTGGCGACCGTAGCGTCGGCCGCGATGGCAGCCCGCACCCCTTCTTCACGCTCTAGCCGACTGGCGAGCCCGGCCTGCTCGCGAATCCGCGCGGCATCGAGGCTTGCCCGATAGCCGGCCTGCGCACGCTTGGCCTCGGGCAGCCGTGCCGCGACACTTCCGAGGTGCACCAATGCCTCCTCCACTTCGCGTACCGCCCGGCGCACCCTCGCTCGATATACCGACTCGGCCGCGGCGTATTCAGCCCGAGCAGCCTTAGCGTTGGCCGCCGCCTGCCCGCCATCGAGTAACGGAAACCGGAGGCTGGGGCCGATGGACCAGGTGCGAAGATTGAACGCTGGGCTGCCATCGATGCCACTGCGCGCCTGGGTAATGCTGCCCGTCAGTGCCAGGCTCGGATAGCGGTTGGCCTCGGCGACACCGATCTGGGCGCTGGCTGCGGCCAAGCTACGCTCGGCCTGCGCCACGTCTGGACGCTGGCCGAGCGCGGCCGCGGGCACGGCGTTGATGGCTACGGCGGGTGCGCGCGGCAGGACCCCCGGGTGGGCCTGGGCCCGGTCGAGCGCCTGACGAAGGGCCGGTTCGTCCTGACCCGTCAGGGCTACCAGCGCCTTGACCGCAACGTCGCACGCTTCCCGCCGGGATGCCAGATTGGACGACGCTTCGGCCAATGTCGAATCTGCCAGCGCTTGCGCCGTGGCCGGTTGGAAGCCAGCCTTGACCGACCGGGCGATCAGGCGTTCCGTCTCGGCGCGCGACGCCAGGTCCCGGCGCGACAGTTCGGTCTGCACTTCGCAGTAGCGGAAGTTCAGGTAGGCCGTGGCCGTCTCCGTGGCCGTAGACACCCGCGCATCGTGCCAAGCGGCCCTTGCGGCTGCCACCTGTGCCCGAGCGGCCTGACGGGAGCGCGCGAGCCCCCCGAAAAGGTCGATCTCCCAGCTGCTGCGCGCACCGAGCCTGATCTGGCTTTGTTGTAGCGGCGGACCACCAAAACTGAAGGCGCTTCGCTCGGCCGCGCCACTGGCATCCAGCGACGGCCCGGGCTGGGCATCCGCAGCGACGGCATCGGAACGGGCGCGCTCGATCCGCGCCGCCGCCTGGGCGAGGTCCGCCCCGGCGCGCTCGGATGCCGCGATCAATTCGGAGAGCACGGGATCCTGGAAACGCAGCCACCACTGGCGCAAGTTGTCGACGCTACCGCTGTGTGGCAAGGGCAGCGCGGCCTGCCACTGGGAGGGCGACGGCGAGTTCGGCCGATGGTATTCCGGGCCGAGCGTGGTCAGCAGTCCGCGCTCGAGGCTGCAACCGAAAAGGAGACCCAGCGCGGGCACGCAATGCGTCCATCGCGGAAGGCTCATGGACCCTTTTTGGCGCGCTTGCGCCGGCGCCCTTCCGCCTCGATCATCGCCGCCGCATAGTGGGCGAGCCGGTCAGCCAGGAGTTCGATCGCCTGCGGGGTATCCAACAGTTCCGGGGCGATGGCATTGACCACGTCCTGGCCCACGTAGTAATGGACGGCCATGCCCACCAAGGCGAAGGAAAGCCGCTGCAGATCGGCGTCGGGCTCGTCCAACCCAAAACCACGCACCAGCAGCCGGACCATGGCCTCGTGCTGTGGCTTGATCTCCGCCTCGATGGCTTCCTCCCAGGCCCCCGTAGGCTCAATCATTTCGCGGAAGTGCAGCTTCATGACCAGGCGCACAGCCTCGCCCTGCCGCAGGGGTGCCAAAAACTCCCCGAAGAATGCCCGCAGCCCTTGCATGAGGGGCATGGAGGGGTCGATCTCGGCGCACCTCCCGGGCGGGCGCTCACCCAAGGGCTCGACGAAGGCGGCGCGATAGAGCCCGGCTTTGTCGCCGAAGTAATACCGGATGGCAGAGAGGTTCGCGCCCGCGGCCTGCGCGATTTCGCGCGTGGACGCGCCCTCGAAACCCTTCGCAGCAAACAGGCGCAACGCTGCCGCCACCAGCTTCCGGCGCGGATGCTCCGCCCCGTCTTCAGTCCAAGGCAAGGGCGGTGGACGCATGGCCTGCTCAGTGAGAACTAGTGGAGCCGAGAATAAATCAATCGATTGAGTTAGGTCAAGGGACTGTAGTGAGGGGGTATTCGACGAAACGCTCCATACTGCCGAGCCTGACGGCTGCGCAACCCTGCGTACGTTGAGGTAACCCCTGCCCGGCAGCGCCCGGGAGACCGCCCCGAAGCCACCTGGTACCAGCAGCGTGGAATTACCCTAAAACCAGCAGGTTGAATTTCCCCGGGTGAATTCCGGGCAGCCTGCTGGTTTTTGGGTTCAGAACGGTGGGTCGAGGGGGAACAATTCCATCTGCCGGGGATCCTGTTCGCGGCAAGCGACGATGGACTGGTAATGCCGGCGGATCGTCGAGAAGTGGGCGTTCTCGAACTGCAGTGCCAGCGCGGTGAGGAACTCGGCGATAGGGGCCGCGGCCTCGCCCGAGAGCGGGCCGTGGAACAGCGCGAGCAGATCGTCGAGGTCCGTCTGCTGGCGCCTGCGCCCGGCGGGCCGGCGCAGTTGCCCTGGGGCGCGCTTAGTCGGCTTCGACACCGTCTTGCGTCCGGAAGCTCTTGCCCTCGATGGTGATGGTCTCCGCGTGGTGCAGGAGGCGATCCAGGATGGCGGGGGTTAGCGTGCTGTCGTTGTTGAAGACGCCCGCCCAGTGCTTGTAGGTGCGGTTCGTGGTGATGATCAGGGGCGCGCGCTCGTAGCGCTTGCTGATGATCTGGAAGAGCAGGTCGGCGCCGAGTTTGTCGATGGGGAGATAGCCCAGTTCGTCGACGATGAGCACGGAAGGACGCAGGTAGCGATCGAGTTCGCGCTGTCGCTGGCCCGTGGCGTGTGCCAGCGACAGCGTGTTGATGATGTCCACCGCCGTGGTGAACAAGACGCCGTAGCCACGAAGGCAGGCAGCCCGGCCCAGGGCGATGGCCAGATGCGTCTTCCCAAGGCCGACGTTGCCGATGAGGATGACGTTGGTGTTCGACTTGATGAACTCCAGGCGGAACAGATTTTGGACCTGCTCGCGGTTGATGCGCTTTGGCCAAGTCCAGCGGAACTCCTCCACGGACTTCGCGACCGGGAAGCGGGCATTGCGGATGCGCCGTTCGATGCTGCGAGCCTCGCGAGCGTTGGCCTCCCCTTCGATTAGCTTGGACAGATAGTCGAGGCATGACCACTGCTTCTCGGCGGCGACGCGGTTCAGTGGCTGGTAGTTCTCCTTCACGTATTGAAGGCTAAGGACGTCTAGGTGGGTGTCTAGCAGATCAGGTTGGTTCATCTTGGTCCTCGTAAGCACTTAGGTCAGGGGCGGGCAACTCGATCTCGAGCAAGTCCTGGTGACGGGTGAGTTGCAGTGGGCCAGTCTCGGGCAGCTTGCGGCTACGCATCTCCAGGATGTTGGTCACGTACTCGGCACTGAAGGCCTGGAAGGCGAGGCCATCATCGATAGCACGTTCCATTTCAGCCGCGCCGTAGATCTCGGCTAGGGCGAGGATCTTGCGCACGTGGAGCCGTGCGTTCGCGCGGCGCGGCTCAAGGCCCTGGTAGTAGGCGGCAGCGTTGGGGGACAGGGCCAAGAAGTGGACCATCAGGCGCTGGTCTCGGGCACGCCCACGCTGGGCCACCAGGGCCTTGGCGTGATCGGGTATTTCGATATCCTTGTGCCGTTCGTAGCTGCGCACGTGGCGAGCGATGAGTCGATCGCCGTAATACGCACAGACTCGATCCGGGTAGACCTTGACCACCAGGCAACGGTACGCGAAGTCCGGCGGCACGGAGTAATGGTTGGTGTCGACGGTGAAGCGAAACTGGCTGCTTGCACGCAGGTTCAAGATTCGGGCGCAGTCGTAGGGGTTCCGGTTCAGCGCGCGCAGATGGCCGCGTTCCTTTTCGAAGCTATCGACGGGGCGCTCGCGGGTTTCCCCGTGCACGCGCACGTTGGCAATGGTGTCAAGCCAGAGCCGTGCCGCGGGATTCACGGCGCTGAACTCGGCGAGATCCAGTCCGTTGAGGAAGTTCTTCTTGACGTAGCCTACGCCCGACTCCACTCGCCCCTTCTCGTTGCCGGCGGCTACGTTGCACGGACTGATCTGGAAGCCATAGTGGCGGGCGAAGTCGACGTATCGCGGATTGAACACCGGTGCCTCGCCAGCCAAACGGCGCAACACGGCCGACTTCAGGTTATCCACCATCACGCGCTCGACGACCCCGCCGAAGCTCGAGAAGGCCCGCTCGTGGCAGGACAGGAAGTGTTCCATGGCCTGTGAGACGCAGAACTCCACGTACATCAAGCGGCTGTGCGCCAACACCATCACGAAGAAGGACAGGCGCCGACGCGTCTGCCCTACCGCGATGGTGCCCCACTCCCCCCAGTCGACCTGCGCCACCTCGCCTGGTTCGAAGTGCAACTTCAGGTACACCGGGCGCTTGACGGGACGCACCTGACGCACGTAGTCGCGCACCAGCGTCAGGCTGCCGGTGAATCCGTCCTCGCGCAGGCGCTGATAGACCTGCTGGGCGCTGTAGGCGTGCGTGTCGAGCAGGCGCACGATCGCGCCCTTGAACGCATCGAGCCGACTCGCGCGGGGGACCACTGCACGCGGTTCGTACCGCGGCCGGGTAAGCCACCTGGCCACGGTCTTTGCGTCGAGGCCCAAGGTGCGTGCTGCCTGAGCCACGCTGAGCCGCTGGCGCGTGCAGTGGTCATGAATCCGGCAATACATCTCGTAGTCGATCGCGGTCGCTCTCCGCGCAAATCAGGGGGGGTAGCACCGGCCCGGGAGGCCAGGATGTCGCGCCCTAGTTGTAACAGCCGGCGGGAGGCAAATTCGATGTCTTCTTGTAACGGAGATCCAGCGATATGTGCAATAAGACCAATCAAAACAGCAGATTGGGACGACATGATCTCTTTAAACGGCGCGCTGACGAATTCGCCCGTTTCCCGCGCTGGCTCAGGCACTTGCGCACTGCAGCCCTCTTGTAGCGGTTCCGGGTCCGAAGGGCCCTTTTTCCAGTACCGGGGGTGCGCCCTTCGCCATGCCTGCACCCGGCTGAGGTGAACCGGATCGCAGAAGTAGGCCTGGTTCTCGGGCTTTGCTAGCCACCGTTGCTGGCTGGCCGCCTTGCTCGCCGCCCGGCAGTCCGGGGCGCCGCAGTAGCGCTGGCTGTCAGACTGGTGCCATGGACCATGATGCCGGCATAGACCATCAACAGCTCGTCGGTAGAGCGCGGTTCACGCCCGAGCATGATCCAGCTAAACCGCACCTGGGCGTCAACGGCCAGAATCACCTCGGGCAACTGCACCTCACCAATGCGGTGATCCAAAGCCGCGCGCAGCTTGGTAACTTGTGGGTCTTCGTCTTCAGCGGGGAGCGCTGAGAGATGGAGCTCATCGTCGACGCGCAGTACACCACTGCGTGCCGCAGCGGCCACTGCCTCGACGCCGGCAGTGACTCTGGCTGCGTATTCCAGTGAATACCGCCACACATTCCAATCCAAACCCTACCAGTCATTCCAATTCGAACCCTACCGCTGTTCCAGTCCAAACCAGGCCACGGTTCCAATCCAAAACCCACCAGTCATTCCAGTGCAAACCCTAC
>JANXRW010000107.1 GCA_025356655.1 Betaproteobacteria bacterium
GGCCTGGCGCAGTATTTCACGCTCTACAACGCAGAGCGCCCGCACCAGGCGCTTGGCAACAGAACGCCAGCAGAGGTGTATCGAAGCGGGGTCGGTGGCGGAGCGTTGATCGTGGACAAGTATCCGCTCGCGGTGGAAGAACCGCCTGTTCCGCTACGCTCCACAGACGCTTCTTCCACCGCAGAGGCCACTTCAACAACCACGGCCACATCAACGGCCACGGCCACATCAACGGCCACGGCCACATCAACGGCCACGGCCACATCAACGGCCACGTCAACTGCAACACCGGGGCAGCGCCGTCCAGCTGCGACTGAAGTCACATGTGCAACTTAAACCTAATGAAATAGTGTCTTGACAGCCGGGTCCACTTTAACGGTCGACCAGTTCCGCGAACTCATCGACACGGTGAAGACCCTCGACAAGCTGGGCCGCGATGTACTCAAGGTGCGCGACGGGGATACTCAGCGCGAACTCAGCGAAGTGGCCGCGGAGGCCGAGGCGCAGACGGCCAACCTGCCGAAACGTGACCCCGAGACCAACCGCGGGCTGGGCCGCATCGAAGAGGCATGGGTTGGGCTCAAGTCGAAGCTTCGTTCCGGCTTCGCCTCGATGCTCAAGGTCGAGCAGATGTGCGACTGGCTCGACGACGGTAAGCCCAACGGCGTATTCAACCGGCTGTTCTTCCGCAAGATCGCCGACGCGGAAGGTCAGCGCAACGACATCGACGCGCGGATCACCCAGCGCTGGGCGGAGGCGATAGCCCGGCTGCCCAAGGATATGTTCAAGGGCATGTCGAAGAAGGTCTACGACGTGCCTGGTGTCATCGACGGGCTCACGGGCGAGACTCAACGGCTGACCTGGGAGCAGAAGATGTCCCTGGCCGGCCACCGCGGCGACGCCTCCGCGTTCGCCAAGCTGCTGCGCGGGGAGGGCTGGGAACCCAAGGCGGTGCTCGACTTCCTCGACAAGAACATGACCCGCGAGGAGTGGGACTTCATCCGCAGTATCTCCGACACGTTCCAGGAGATCTTCCCGTTGAAGCAGGCCATGCTGCGGCGCTTGGGCAACACCGCGCCGCCCGAGGTGGACCGCCTGCCCTTCGAGACCCGCCACGGCACGATGCCGGGGTGGTACTGGCCAATCACCTACGACCCTGCGCGCAGCGAGACGGTGCGCAAGCAGCAGGCCGAGCGCGCGGATCGGATGTTCCAGAACGACACCTACAGCCGGGCGGACACGAGCACCGGGCGCGAGAACACCCGCAACGAGAACTACGCCAAGCCCGTGCTGCTCTCGCTCGACGTGCTGCCCCGCGTGCTCAAGGACGAGATCCGGGACATCAGCACGCGCGAGGCCCTGGTCGACGCCCATCGGTTCATGACGCACCCGCCGATCCGCCAGGTTATTGAGGGTGTGCTCTCGAAGGAGCACTGGCAGACCCTCTTCGGCTGGCTGCAGGCGGTGGCCAACGACGCGGCCGTGCGCCCGTCGGAACTGCAGTTCTGGGACAACTTGGCGCACGGCGTGCGCTCGCGCACCACGATGGTTGGCCTGGGCTTCCGCTTCAGCACGATGGTGATGCACGGCGCCACTGCGGCCCTGGAGTCCGTCGCTGAACTGGGGCCGGTGAACTTCGCCAAGGGCATCTTCGACATGCGCACCGCGGCGGCCATCACGACGCTCGGGCCCGAGTGGATGCAGCGTGGCCTGGACGCGTGCCTGCGTAACACCGACTTCGAGGCCAACCGCGACTTCATCTTCGACCGGTCGGACGAGATGCGCCACCGGATGAACGAGACGGAGCGCGACATCCGCGAGCAGCTAAGGGAGATCCATCTCAAGCTCATGGACCCGGCGACCAACCCACTCACCCGAGCGCGGCTCGCCATCACGGCTCGCGCCTACCAGGGCATCGCGATGCTCGACATGGCGAGCGCTATCCCCACCTGGATTGGTGCCTACTGCAAAGCGCTGGCGCCGGCGGAGAAGCGAATCCTGCTCGTAGGCTAGCCATTGCCTCGGCCGCAGGCGCATGCAGTGGCAAGTCCAAGGTGAACAAGCATCCCCCTTGGGCAGGCTGGCGAGCGTCACGCGCCCGCCCAGACTAAGTGTGGCGACGTTGTCGACGATGTGGAGGCCCAGACCGCTGCCGCCCCGCCCCAGACGCGTGGTGAAGAACGGGTCGAAGACCCGCGACGCAATGGCCCTGACTTAAGCGAACCGTTAGGCGGCGGCCAGGCGCAGACGTGCCACCTGCCGCGGCTCCATGAGCCGTGGACAGGGTTTGGGCCGGCGCTTGACGGCCCGTGGTTCGATCCGTCCGGGTCGAGATCTCAGCTTGGCGGTGGCAATCGCCCCCAGTACCCGATGCCACATGGCCTTGGTCTGTTTGCCCGCGTGACGTAGGCTCTCCTGGAAGGCGCGCAGCACCGCCAGCGTCCCCTTGAAGCTCAGTCGAACAGGCTCGCAGCGAGCGGCCGCGGCCGCCTGGGCCATTACCGAGCGCACCCGGTTGTAGCCCGGCATGTACGCGCCAATCTCCCGGTGCACCATGTGGGGTGTCTTGCATCGCAGTTGCCCCATCCCCACTCAATTGTTTCCAAGGCCTGAAAACCCGGCTCCTCGGCGGAATCTGTGGGTGGTTTTGGGGCTACGGAGCAGGTGCTGAAGTGGAGTGTAGGTACTTGTAGAGCTTGCGGCAGGTGGCGTCTAAGGAGTCCTGTTCCTCTTCGGTGATCCGTGGCCAGATCAGCGGAC
>JANXRW010000005.1 GCA_025356655.1 Betaproteobacteria bacterium
GCGGCGTCCCCGTGCGTGCGCCCCTCAGCACCCCCGCCAAGCCCCACAGCGCCATGCTCCTGCTCACCTACCTAGCGGGCACGGAACTGGACTGCTTGATCCTCGCCGAACATAGCCACACGCTCGTCGCCCAGGCCCGCCGGTTGAACCTGCGCGTGCGCCTCGCCCCACAGGCCATGTTCGAGGCCATCCGCACCGCCGCTGGCCTCAACCACCGGCCACCACGCCACAGCGCTTTGCTGCTCGCCCGCTGGCCCTCCACCCCTTGGCTTCGCCAGCACCTGCGTGAGTGCCGCCCACCGGCCCCGCACTTCGATCAGCTCACGCTGTTCTGAGCGACCCCCAGTCTCGCTCTACTCCCCCGTCTCACATTGCCCCACTCGGGGACGCAATCCGCGACCACGCTCGCCAGCACTCGCGGATTACCGTGCGACGGAAGCAGTGGAATAAAGTGAGCCCCACACGTGGCACGGCTCACCTATCGCCTGGCCATGTGCCAAGGCTACGCTCTGCTGCATCCCCAGGAGGATTCGTGAGACTTTTGGGAAAAGGGCAGCGCTAGCCCGGTTCCTCCGGCTCCCCATCGCCGGCGGCTTCGCGCAGCGCCAAGGCGCGCTCGTAGACACGGTTGCGCGCCGCACCGGAGATCGTCGTGGCAAGTTTCACCGCCTGTTTGAGCGGAAGTTCCTCGAGCAGCGGCCCCAGCACCGCGTCGAGCGCAGCGACGTCAGCGCAGGGGGGGACCTCGGGGGGCGCGTCGAGCACCAGCACGAACTCACCCCGCGACCGATTGGGGTCAGCGTCTAGCCAAGCGAGGACTTCGCCCAACGCGCAGCGGTGCAGCGACTCGTGGAGTTTGGTGAGTTCGCGGCCAATAAAAAGCCGACGCTCCGGCCCCAGTACCTGCACCATAGCGGCGAGCGCCTCACGCACCCGGTGCGGCGCCTCGTAGAAGATCAAGCCGGCGCGCACGGCGCGGAACGCCTCCAGCGAGCGCAGGCGAGGGCCAGCCTGCGCCGGCAGGAAACCGCAAAACAGGAATTGCCCGCAGGCGAGGCCGGCCACGGACAGGGCGGCGCCCAACGCGCTGGGGCCGGGGATGGGCACCACCGGGTGGCCTGCCTGCGCGACCAGGGCGACCAAACGGGCTCCAGGGTCGCTGATGCCCGGGGTGCCCGCGTCGGACACCAGCGCCACCGCCTCGCCGCGCTCGATTAAACCGATCACCCCGGCCGCGGCGGCGTCCTCGTTGTGGTCATGCAGCGCGATCAGCCGCGCGTTGATGCCGAAGTGCGACAGCAGCACGCGCGTAACCCGGGTATCCTCCGCTGCAATTGTCTGCGCGGCGCCAAGAACGTCGAGCGCGCGCAGGGTGAGGTCACGCAGGTTCCCGATAGGCGTGGCCACGACATACAATCCAGGCTCCAGCGCAGGAGCGTCTCGGCTATGCAACGTCGGTCTTTCCTTCTCAGCTCGCTGGGGCCCCTACTATACGTGGGCACCGGTCTGCCCGTCGCCTGCGGCGCGGACGCCCCAGCCCGCAGCGCTAGCGGTAGCGTCACCGCCATCCTGCCGCTGCAGTCGGCTGCCGTGGGGCGGCAAGCCGACGCGGTGCGGCTGGGCATCCTCGAGGCTGCGCGGGTGGGCGGGGAAACGTCCCCGGCCGTGGACGTGGTGTCCTCCGGCGACGAACCCGCCGATGCGCTGGCCGCCTATGCCCGCGCGGTGCGCGCCGGGGCCCGCTTGGTCATCGGCCCGCTGGGCCGGCGCGCCGTCGCAGCGCTCGCCCAGTTGCGCCCGCTGCCCGTGCCGGTCATCGCCCTGAACCAACCCGAGCGCGAAGGCCCCCTAGCCGAGGGGTTCTATACCTTCGGCCGTCAAATCGAGCAGGAGGCCCGGCAGGTGGCCGACTTCGCCCTGGCTCAGGGCCGACAACGATGCCGCATCCTGCAGGGCGAGGGCACCCTCTTGCCGCGCCTGGCGCAGGCCTTTGCCGAGCGATGGCTGCAAGGCGGCGGGGAAATCCTGGAGCACCTGCCGCAACCGGCAGACCTGGCCGCCATGGCGCGCCTGCGCGACCGGCTCGAGGCACTCCCGGGCGATGCGCTGTTCCTTGCTCTGGAGGCCGAGGCGGCCCGGGCGGTGCGCGCCTTCCTGCCCAAAGGGCTTGCCACCTGCGCCACGTCACTCGTGCACACGTCGACCGAATCCCTCGCCAACTTTGAGCTCGAGGGCGTGCAGTTCGTGGACATGCCCTGGCTACTCGACCCCGACCACCCCGGCGTGCTCGCTCACCAGCGCACGCTGGCGACGGCGTCTCCCGAGCCGCAGCGCTTCTACGCCATGGGCATCGACGCCTTCAGACTGGCCCTGGAACTGCTGCGCGCCCGTCCGCACTTCGAGCGGCTCGACGGGGTAACGGGGGAGATCCGCCTGGAGCGCGATCATTACTTCACGCGCGAAATGCTCCCCGCGCAGATGGTGCAGGGCACGGCTCGCCGCTGGGTCGAGCCCACGCCACCGGCGAAGCCGTGAGGCGGTGCGCTGGGCGCATTGCGCCATCACAGCCCGCGGGCAATAATTAAGGCTACTCACACCAAGGGCGCACGCTCAGCTAATGGACCTACCGACGCGATTTACTGCCCACTTTGAAGAAAGTGCCCGTCTCAAACAGAGTGCGGGCATGGCATTGGCTGGCCCATTGGCCCTAGCCGCTGAAAAAATGGTCCACGCCCTCATGAACGAAGGCAAGATCCTCGCCTGCGGCAACGGCGGTTCCGCCGCGGACGCGCAGCACTTCGCCGCCGAGCTGCTCAACCGCTTCGAGGTCGAGCGCCCGGGCCTAGCGGCCGTGGCACTCACGACCGACAGTTCAACCCTGACCTCCATCGCCAACGACTACGACTTCGAGCAGATCTATTCCAAGCAAATCCGGGCTCTGGGGCAGCCCAGCGACGTGCTACTCGCCATCTCCACCAGCGGAAATTCGCCTAACATCATCCAGGCGGTGGAGGCGGCGCAGGAACGGCAGATGACCGTGGTTGCTCTGACCGGCAAGGGCGGCGGGTTGCTCTCCGAGATCCTGCGCCCCATCGACGTGCACTTGTGTGTTCCCCACACCAACACCGCGCGCATCCAGGAGGTGCACTTGGTGTGTCTGCACTGCCTCTGCGACGGAATCGACTGCCTGCTCATGGGGGCTCAGTGATGAACGCATGGCTTCGCGCAATGGCACTGGCACTTCTCGCTAGCACCGCTTGCAGCCTACAGGGGTGCTTCGGGTTACTCGCCGCGGGCGCCGGGGTCACCGCCTTGGTGGCCACGGACCGCAGAAGCGCGGGCACCGTGCTGGAGGATGAGAACCTCGAGCTCAAGGCCGCGCGCCTAGCACGCGACACATACGGCGACAAGGTCCATTTGGACGTCACCAGCTTCAACCGCATCCTGTTGCTCACGGGCGAAGCCCCCGATGCGGCCACCCGCGCGGACTTGGTCCGGCTGGCACTCGGCGTGGAGAACGTGCGCACCGTGCAAACCGAGGTGGATATTGGCCCGCCGTCGAGTTTCAACTCCCGGGCCAACGACAGCTATTTGAGCAGCAAGGTACGCGCGCGCCTCATCGGGGGCAAGCTCTCTCCCACGCACCTGAAGGTCACCACCGAGGCCGGTGTGGTTTACCTCATGGGACTGGTCAAGCATACGGAGGCGGACGACGCGGCGGAGATCGCCAGCACCACCAGCGGCGTGCTGAAGGTCGTCAAGGTGTTTGAGTATCAGGACTGAGGTTGCCACTGCGCCCGTAGAGCGCGAGCGCTGCGACGCGGGCGACGGCGTGGTCCACCACGGGCGCGGGATAGTCCACCCCCAGGCGGACAGTTCCCGGCGCCAACCAGGGCGCGTGGATCGCGCGGTCACTCAACCCCGCCAGTTCGGGCACGTAGCGTCGGATGAATCCACCCTGCGCATCGAAGCGCTGTGACTGTGTGACCGGGTTGAAAATGCGGAAGTAGGGCTGGGCATCGCAGCCGGTGGAGGCGGCCCACTGCCATCCGCCGTTGTTCGCGGCCAAGTCGAAATCATTGAGCGCACCCGCGAAATAGCGCTCCCCCCAGCGCCAGTCCACCTGCAGGTCCTTCACCAGGAAGGAGGCAGCAAGCATGCGCAGCCGATTGTGCATGTAGCCCGCCTGGTTCAACTGGCGCATGGCGGCATCGACCAGCGGATAGCCGGTAAGCCCCTGGCACCAGGCCTGGAAGAGGTCCTCCCGATTGGCGAAGGGCAGGCGGTCGTATTGCATCCGGAAGGCGTGTTCCACCACCCGCGGGTGGTGGTGGAGGATCATGAAGTAGAACTCGCGCCAGATCAGTTCCGACAGGAACACGCGCGCGCCCTCCCCTGGGTTCCCCTGCACCGCGCGCATCACCTCGCGGATCGATAGCGTGCCGAAGCGCAAGTGGGTGGAGAGGTAGGAGGGGCCCTTCTGCCCCGGAAAATCCCGCCGATCCTTGTAGTGATCCACGCGGGCGAGGAATTCGTCGAGCAGCCGCCGACCGCCCGAACTCCCCGGGGGCAAGGGCAGGTCGGCGAGATTGGTGCGGCGGAACCCCAGTTCCTCGAGGCCGGGAAGCCGCGCCCCGGGAGCTGCGCCGAGCGCGCCCGCACCAACCGTCGGCACGCGCTCGGCCATGTCGGCGGGATTGAAGCGCTCGAGCCAAGCACGACGGTAGGGCGTGAATACGCTAAAGGGCCGCCCCTCGCGCGTGAGGACCTCGTCGGTCTCCAAGATCACCTGATCCTTGCGCTGGTGCAGCGCGATGCCCTGAGCCGCCAATTCCCGCGCGACGACGGCGTCACGCGCCAGCGCGGCAGGCTCGTAATCACGCCCCGCATACACCGCCTGCACGCCGAGACTGCTGGCCAGCCGCGGGATCTCCTCCTGCGCTCGGCCGTGGACGGCGCTAAGAGCGGCACCTCGCGCGCGCAGATCCTGGTCCAATTCACGCAGGCTCTCCCAGATGAACTCCACGCGACGGTCCGCCGCGGGAAGGCCGTCAAGGATGTCGCGATCGAAGACGAACACGCAGAAAACCTCCGCCGCCTCGCTGAGAGCCGCGGCTAGCGGCGCATGGTCGTGCAGGCGAAGGTCGCGGCGAAGCCATACCAGGGCCCGGGCATAGCGCCGGGCCCCCTTGAGGGCTTGGGTGGACAATTCGGGCTATCCTTGCAATGGAGGGGCAATCAGTGCCTTCAGACCCTCTCCCGCCCCGGCGCGTTCCCCGGGGCGGGAGAGGCGGTGCCCTGCGCGATCAACTCTGGCGGAGCCCGGCCAAGACTTTCTGGGGCACGAAGGGCACGGAACGTAGGCGCACGCCGATGGCGTCGAACACGGCTTTGGAAATGGCCGCCGGAACAATCGACGCCGTGGGTTCTCCGGCCCCCCAGGGCTTCTCGCGGGGACGATCCATCAGTTCCACGACGACCTCGGGTACGTCGGGGAAAGTGAGGATGGGATAGCTCGCCCAGTCCACGCTGGTCACCCGCGACCGGTCGAAGCGCAGTTCCTCCAGGAGCGTGCGGCTCACCGTCTGGATCACATTGCCGTCGATCTGGTTGCGCAGGCCGTCGGGATTGATGACCTGACCGCAGTCATGGGCCACCACAAAGCGCGTGACGCGGATGCGCCCGGACTCCCGATCGACCTCCACCTCGGCCACCGCACCCACATAGGTGCGGACCAGTTCGTACTTAACGAACGCAACGCCACGTCCCCTGCTGCGCCCGGGGGCAGGCGTGCCTCGCCCCGCCCATTGCGCCACCTTGGCCAGCCGCCGCAGGAGCTCAATGGCGCGCGCGTCGTCAAGATTGGCGATGCGGAACTCGAAGGGGTCGGCGCCCGCTGCCAAGGCGAGTTCATCGAGAAAGGTCTCATTGCCGAAGGTGTTCTGCATCCGTCCCGGCGTGCGGATCCAGGAGGGTCGGAACGGCGTGCTGGCAAGGCGGTGTGCCGTGACCTTGATGTTGGCGAACTTGTAGGGGATCGCCAGGGCCTGGACGATGTTGCCCGGATGCGCCTCCTGCGTCGGCATGCCCGCGAGCCCCGCGGCCACCAGCGGAACCTGGATGGTCTTGGGGGCGTCGGGAGCATAAACCGTCGACTCCCAGGCTTGCACCTTGCCCGCTGCGTCCACGCTCCCACGGAAGTCCAGGAGCGTCGGTGGGCCCTTCGGGTCCCAGCCGTGCTCGTCCTCGCGCATCCACTGAACGCGCACGGAAAGTCCCGTGAGCTTGGCCACCAAGGCCGCGTCAGCGGCGGCGTCCTCATGACCATTGCGGCCGTAGCAGCCCGAACCGTCCACGTAGATGCAGCGCAGATCCTCGGGCGGGATCGCGAACATCAGGCTCAGTTGACGACGCAACAGGTGGGTCTGCTGGGAGGCCGTCCAACAGGTCAGTTTACCGTCGACCCACTCGGCCACGGCACAGGAAGGGCCGATGGACCCGTGGGTATGAATGGCGAAGTCGTAGGTAGCGCGCACGGTTTTGAGGCCTTCGCCGGAGGCTTGCGCAAGATCGCCAACGCTTTGCAGAACGTCGCTGTGGTTCATCGGCGTCGCGCGCACGTGCTCCCAGAGCCGCGCCTGATCGGGCAGGCCCTCCCAGGCAGACCACTGCACCCGCAGGGCGCGTGCTGCGGAAATGGCGGCCCATTCCGTGCGCGCCACCACCGCCAGGAAGTCCCCCGAGCGCACCGTCTGGATATGGCCCTTAACCGCGCGCGCAGCACTGTCGTCGAAGCCCTGCAGCTTCGCCCCTATCCCCTGCGGGCGCACGACGCGGGCGTGGACCATGCCCGGCCGGCGCAGGTCCTGGATGTAGAGGAATTCGCCGCTGACCTTGGCCGGAATATCCAGCCGCGGCACCGACTGCCCCACGACGCGGTAGTCCGCCGGGTCCTTCAGCACCGCCTTGGGGTCGACTTTCATTTCCCACTGGCGTCCGCCAACGAGTTCGCCGTAGGCCACGCGTTGGCCCCCGGGGCGCGCGTAGACCGCGCCATCGCGAGTAAAGAGTTGCTCCGCCGGCAGGCTTAATTTGGCGGCCGCGGCCTGCACCAGCGCGGCGCGCGCACTCGCGGCCGCCTGGCGGATCTGCATGCCGCCGACCTGTATGGACAGGCTGCCGTAGGTGGGGCCCTGGTCTGGCGTGCTTTGGGTATCTCCCTGTGTCACCTCGACCTGATCGAGCGCGACGTCGAGTTCGTCGGCGACGATCTGAGCGAGCGCCGTGCGCACCCCCGTGCCCAGATCGACCTTGCCGGAAAAGCAACTCACACGCCCGTCAGCGCCGATGGCCAGAAAGGCGTCCACTTGGTCGAGTGCCAAGGGACGAGGGCTCACGGCTCGCGCTGGGGTCTCACCGCCCAGCGCGGCGCCGATGGGGAAACTGATCACGAGCGCGCCGCCCGCCCTCAAAAAATCGCGACGGTTCACGTACGGATTAAGCATGTTCGCCTCCAGCTAGAGTAGCCGCCGCGCGCTTGACCGCGCTCAGGATGCGCTGATGCGTGCCGCAACGGCAGAGGTTGCCCGCCAGAGCCGACCGGATGTCTGCGTCGGTGGGCTGGGGATGCGCGTCGAGCAGGGCCTTGGCCTGCATGATCATGCCGTTGATGCAGTAGCCGCACTGCACCGCCTGTTCCTCGATGAACGCCCTTTGCAAGGGGTGCGGGTTGACGCTGCTCCCCAGCCCCTCCAGGGTGGTAACCGCCTGCTCGCCCACGCTGCGCACGGGCACGAGGCAGGAGCGCACGGCGCGCCCGTCCAGGTGCACAGTGCAGGCACCGCATTGCCCCAGGCCGCAGCCGAAGCGCGGACCGCGCAGCGCCAGGTCGTCGCGCAGCAGGTACAGCAGTGGCATCTCTGGATCGTCCACCTCGGTCGAGCTGAGCTTTCCGTTCACTTTCATGTCAATCCGCATGCGAATCCCCCCTTTAGGTTTCTGGCTAATGAATTCCGGTTGATCGTTGTCCGCGCCTCTAGTCCGTCCCCGCCGTCTTCGCAACGGCCTGGGGCAGGTGAGCTCGCAGTTCCTGGATCTCACGGCGCAGCGTCATCACCTCGGCATGGAGTTCCCGGCGCATGTGGCGCTCCTCCTCGCCGATGAGGGCCGCCACGTCGGCGCGCAACTCCAGCACGTCCTGATGCATGGCACGGCGCAGCGCCTGCTCGTCCTCGCCCACGAAGAAGGCGGCAATGCTGGCGGTCAACACCGACAAGATGGCGATACCCACCACGACGAGGAACACCGCCAGCAGTCGGGAGGCCGGCGTCGAGGGCACGATGTCGCCATAGCCCACCGTGGACCCGGTGACGAAGGCCAACCATATCCCGTCGCCGAAGCTGTGAACGTTGGGCTCCAGCCAGTAGAACCCGGCCGCGCCGGCGAGCAGCGAAACCAGGCCAAAGAGCAGTAAATAGATGACCCCTCCGGGCTTTGCCACGGCACGCAGCGTGCCCAGCGCCCTGGCCATGAGCATGCCGGCAAGCACCAGCCGCAGAAGCCGGCCCAGCGCCACCCATTCGGCCGCCAGGCCCATCAGATTAAGCGCCGCGGAGAGCACGATCGCCACGTCGAGCCAGTTGCCCCGCAGGTAGGCGAGCCGGTAGCGGGTCACGGCCAGCATCCAGAGCAATTCCGCGGAGAAGGCGCAAAAAATAAATGCCTCCAGGAGTACGCCGGTCTTGTGGAAGACGCCTCCCAGCGCCACCTCCTCGAGGTACCAGGCGGGAATCGAGAGCAGCGCGGCCACCACCATGACCCAGCGCAAACGTCGCTCCCAGGCAAATGCCCGGGGCAGGTCGCCGGGTGGAACCCCACCGACGCCGAGCCAGCCGAGCACGGCGGGCTTCAGCGGCAAGGGTGCTCCCGGACGCGGGTGCCGCCATCAACGGGCGGTGCGCAGTAGACGAGCGCGCTTGGCATAGCCCCCCCAGGGGGGAAGTGGGAAAGGCTCTATTCTAGCCCCGGCGCACGCACGCGCGGACGGCGACGTTCCCGGGATGAGCACCACCTTGGGGCGTGCGCGGCACGGCCCGATGGCATTGCTCTTGCGTTGGGCTGAGGTGACTGGGCCTGCCTTGCCCGGAGACCGAGGAGCCTCAATGCCCACCGACCCAGCCGTGATCGCGCACCCCGCCGCCCTGCCCGACGCGCCTCGGCTGCTCGCCGGACTGCTCTCCAACCGCTGGGCCCAACTGGCACTGGGCGTTCTCTGCATGCCGAGCATTTCCAGCCCGCATTATGTCTGGACGCTCTTTGCCCAACCCTTCGCCACCCGACTGGGCGTGGCCATGCCCCAGGTGCAAGTCACTTTCTGCGTGCCCATCGTCCTATAGCCCTTTTGTCTGCCCGTGCAGGGCCTGCTGTTGGAGCGCTTCGGCCACCGCTTGCTGCTCGCCTGCGGCATGCTGCTCACCGGCGCGAGTTGGTTGCTGGCCGCGCAGGCGGACAGCTTGCTCAGCTTGTACCTGAGCTATGGCCTGCTAGGCGGCCTAGGAACCGGCATCGTCTACATCGGCGTGGTCGGGCTCATCGCCGGCTGGTTCCCGCTTCGCCGGGGTTTTGCCATCGGCGCTGTGGCCGCGGGCTATGGCATGGGCGCGGTGCTGACCCCATTCCCCATCGCCCAGGCCCTGGCCAGCCTGGGCCCGGCCGCTACCCTTCAGGGCTTTGGCCTGTGCCTCTCGGCCGCTGGCCTGCTCGCCACGCTCGGGTTGCAGCAGGCGCCTGCGCTACGGCCTCTCGGCAACACCGCGTCGTCCGAGGCCGGGCTGGCGCCCGCGCAAATGCTGCGGCACCGGTTGTTCTGGCTGCTCTTCGTGATGATGGCGATGATGTCCACCTCGGGCCTGATGGTGATCTCGCAGATGGCGTTCTTTGCGCGCGACTTCGGGATCTCTCAGCTGCAGGTATTTGGACTGGCCGCGCTGCCCCTGGCCCTGACCATCGACCGGATGACGAACGGTCTCACCCGCCCTTTCTTCGGCTGGGTTTCCGATCGCTTGGGACGGGAGAACACCCTGTTCATCGCCTTCGGCCTGGAGGCCTTGGCCATGACGCTGTGGCTGTTCACCCGAGACAACGCGGTGCTGTTCGTGGTGCTCTCGGGCGTCGTGTTCTTCGGCTGGGGTGAGATTTTCTCGCTGTTCCCGGCAACGCTCACCGACACCTTCGGTACGCGGCACGCCACCACCAACTACGGCTTTCTGTATTGGGCACAAGGCGTGGGCTCGATCTTCGGTGGGCCGCTCGCTTCCCTGCTGCATGAGCGTACCCATTCCTGGGGCAGCGTGTTCGACGGCCATCTGCCTGGATCTGCTCACCGCGGCTCTGGCACTGTGGGTCCTCAAGCCGGCCCGGCGACGCTACCTGCGGCGGGTTCAGCCGTCAGACTCGGTCGCTGATGCAATTCAATCTGCTGCACCTGCGTGAGGCCGGCGCGAAAGCCCGCCTCGCAATAGGCTAAGTAAAACGCCCAGAGGCGCCTGAAGTCCTCCCCCAACCCGATCGCCTCGAGCCGGGGCCAGGCTTGGTCAAAGCGTCGTCGCCAGCACAGTAGGGTCTGCGCGTAGTCCTCCCCGAAGCGATGCACCTGCCCGGGGTACAGACCCTGGCGCCGCGCCTCATCGGTGAGCTCGCCGTAA
Organism: Betaproteobacteria bacterium; assembly: GCA_025356655.1. Lineage (GTDB taxonomy): Bacteria > Pseudomonadota > Gammaproteobacteria > Burkholderiales > SHXO01 > SHXO01. The sequence goes on from JANXRW010000005.1 coordinate 10,704, forward strand.
GTCGCCAATCCGGAACGCGGCGCGATGTAGTGTGCGATGAAATCCGCCGGCGCGACGCGCCACTCCCCGGCCGTGCTCACGCGCGTGATGGCCTGGATCAGCGCACTCCCGCCGGGGCGCAGCCGCTTCGCGAGGGTGCTGAAATACGCTGGCCAACCGGCACGCCCCAGCGTCTCGTACATCTCGATGGAAACCACGTGGTCGAATTGACCGCGCGTGTCGCCATGGCTTTGCCGCCAGAGGCGGGCCCGATCGCCCAGGCCGGCGCTGGCCAGCCGCGCATTACCCCAACTGACCTGGGCGCAAGAGACGGTGACGGCGTCCACCTGGCAGCCATCTGACTCAGGCCCACTCTGGACAAAGGCCTACACCCGACACCCACCGCCGCGTGGCCCCGGCCGGGCGCAACTCTGGTGGCGTGGCAGAGCCTCGACCCGAGCGATCTTGCTCTGCGGGCGCGCGGTGGCCAAAGCG
>JANXRW010000074.1 GCA_025356655.1 Betaproteobacteria bacterium
CCCAAGCGCGACAGAGCCTCTCTTCGGCACCGGCCACGGCTCCGGGGCTTGATCGACCTCGGGCGCGCTGCGCGGGGCGAAGTTCACCGCGCGGGCCACGGGCAGATCGATGAGCCCTTTCGCCTGCAGGCGGTTGAGCGCAATGCGGCAGCTGATCTCCTTGGGTCGTCCGTGGTGATCGGTCCAGTCCAGCCACTCACAGACCTGGCGCGCCACCGCCCCGCGGGTAAGATGGGGCTGGCTACCCACCCGAATCGCGGATGCGCAGGATCAGTTCATCGGTGAAATCGTGCCGGGTGACGACCATGGACCGAACAAGAGCGAGAAAAATCCCACTTGTTCAGTGTGTTGACTAGTCAGACCAGTGACCCATCCCAAGCGTTCCCATAGCGCCCGAGGATGTTCGGCCATAGCGTCAGAGGACGCTCGAAAAGAACCAACCAATCCTAAAGTGACCTTCGATTAACGGCCGCTGAGGATCGCTATCGTTCTTTGACCTCCGCTGCCGAAGGGGAGCGGCACACCTTCGGCGCCATCCGCCGATACGCCATCTGCCACTACGGCGTCGCCACTGGGCGCCTGGTTCAGGACCCCGCGCCGAGCCTACGGGGCACGCTCGGGACGGTGAGGCAGATGCAGTGTGTCGCGCTGACCGATCCGCGTCCTCGCGCCAGAACCCGGCCACTTTCTGCTGGGCGAAACCGAGGATGGCTGCGCCCGCGTCGAGTGCCTGGCTGTTTCAGGCGTCACCGCAAAACGTCACCCTGCACCGGGGGGGCGCTCTACGACGGCATCGACGACTTCGACGTGCAGATTGAAGGCGGTACGGTGCAGGTGTTCTTCCATGAAGGCCAGTACATCGTGCCGGCAACCCGCCTGTCGGACGGCACGCTGCGCTACCTGTGCCTGCTCGCCATCCTGTGCCATCCGAGCCCGCCGCCGCTAGTGTGCATCGAGGAGCCCGAGTTGGGTCTTCACCCCGACGCCATGCCCACACTCGCCGCGCTGCTGAAAGAGGCTTCCGAGCGCACGCAACTTGTCGTCACCACGCATTCCGACGTGCTGGTCGATGCGATGACCGACACGCCCGAGGCTGTGCTGGTTGCGCAAAAGTCTGCCGCCGGCACCATCCTGACGCGGCTGGATGCGCAGGAACTCGCCCCCTGGCTGGAGAAATACCGCCTCGGCCAGTTGTGGACGCGTGGCGAGATCGGGGGCACCCGATGGTGAAGCTTTATGTCGAGGGCGGCGGCGACTCGAAAGCACTGCAGGGCGAGTGCCGCAGAGGGTTTCGAATGTTCCTGGAGAAGGTGGGTTTGAAGGGCCGTATGCCGACCATCAGCGCTTGCGGGGGGCGGCAAAGCCCGTATGAAGACTACCGCACGGCGCTACGTCAGGGCCAAGACGCCGTGCTGTTGATCGACAGTGAAGCGCCAGTTCTGCAACAGCACCACCAGGGCGATCCGACGACCTGGAAGCCTTGGGCCCACCTCGCGCAGCGCCATGGCGACGGCTGGCAGATGCCCCGCGGCAGCGCCGACGCCGACTGCCATCGGATGGTGCAGTGCATGGAGACCTGGTTTCTCGCCGACCGGGCTGCCCTGGTGGCGTTTTTCGGGCAGGGCTATCGCGAGAAAGCGTTGCCGGCGGAGGCGAACCCGGTCGAAGGTATTGCCAAAACAGCGGTCTACGACGCATTGTCCGATGCCACCAGCGACTGCAAGACCAAGGCGCGGTACGGGAAGGGCGATCACTCCTTCAAGCTGCGGGCGCAGATCAACCCGCACCCGGTCACCGACGCGTTACCCTGGGCACGGCGCTTTGTCGATGAGCTGAAGAGGAAGATTCCCGTGTGATGGAAGCCGAGGCCTAAGACCGTACGCGAGCGCAGTCTGACTCGGGGGTCGATCTCATGGACGCGAACCTGGTCGGCGGGGCCGAGCAGGTGGCGCGCGCATGGCTCGCAGACTATCCCGAGGTCGTCCATGGCCACGGCCGCCTGGGCGTGGCGCACGAGGGGTTCGTGGCGCGCACCGCGAGGCCATCGACGGCCACTGCCATGGCGTGGTGATCATCGGCGCCAGCACCGAGCAGTTCGAGGCCAGCTTTGAGGGTGCCTGGCTGGAACTGATCGCCGGGCTAAGGTCCGCGGTGGCTCTCGCCGCCGACTGATCCCCTGCCTCCGGTTCACCTTACGCGAAGGGCTTCGCCCCCCGAACATCAAATGCCATGAACGGGAACCGGGGGGGCCCACATCGATTTCCGTGCGCCGGGTCATCGCCGCAAAACGTCACCCTGCGCCTGAAGGCGCTCTTTGCCGAAGGGGAAATCGCCCGGGCGACAACCTGTAAGAGTTACTTACGAGTTCGGCGCGTGCGGCTCCCCTTCTGACGCTGGCTCTCGAGGATCCATCACTCCCCCCCCTCCCCCCGGCTTATGCGTTGAAAGGCATTCTGCTATTCTACGCAGCACCCAAGACAAGCAAAATGATCCGCTGCCACCTATCTACCCTCATGGGACGGGACAAGCTTCGCATCGCGGACGTTTCGCGGCGCACGGGGCTCAATCGCAGCACGATCACCTCGCTCTACAGGGAGACCACCACGCGGGTCGATCTCCCAGCCATCGAGCAGCTCTGTCACCTGTTCAATTGCCAAGTCGGTGACCTGCTCGAGTGCGTCGGCGACGATCGCGAGGTGGGCACATGACGCTCGGGCCGAGCCGTTGGCACGTCATCGCCGAGTCCAACTTCGCGTGGGAACGTGAGGCGCTCGACTGGCTGCGCAACCAGTTGCCCGATCGGGATCCCTGGCACGTCTGGACCAACTTCGAGTTCATCGACGACGAAGGCAAGGTCAGCGAGGTCGATGCCCTGGTCCTCTCGTCGAGTGGTTTGTTTCTTGTCGAGATCAAGAGCCGACCGGGCGTCCTGACTGGCGATGCGCACACCTGGACCTGGACGACCGATGGCCGATCGACGGCGCTCGACAACCCGCTGATCCTTGCCAACCGCAAAGCGAAGCGTTTGGCGAGCCTGCTCAAGCGGCAACCGGCCATCACCAAGGCCAAGATCCGCCTGCCCTTCGTCGAGCCAGTGATCTTTCTCTCGTCGACCAGCCTGTCGTGCCGCCTCGAAGGCCTTGCCAAGGCGGCCACCTTCCAGCATGGCCGCCCCGGTACGCTGGGCGATCCGGGAATCATCGGCGCGCTAGCCAACGGCGTCACCCATCGCGGGGGGGCCAATGGCGATTCGCAGCAGGCGCGGGCGATCGCGCGAGGTCTCACGGAGGCCGGCATCCGCCCCTCCAACAAGCACCGCCAGGTCGGTGACTACCGCTTGGGCAAGCTGCTGGCCGACGGGGAAGGGTTTCAGGACTGGGAAGCCCAGCACGTCAGTATCGATACGGTTCATCGGCGCGTTCGTATCTACACCGTCGCTTCCGCCGCCACCCCCGAGGCCCGCGCCACAGGGGCGCGACAGGCGCGGCGCGAGTTCGAGATCCTGGAAGGCGTCGACCACCCCGGCATCCTGAAGGTCAAGGACTACAAGGAGACCGAACTCGGCCCGGCGTTGGTCTTCGATCACGACCCCAAGGCCCTGCGACTGGATCACCTGCTGCGCGACCACGGCCGGGACCTCTCCGTCACCCAGCGCCTGCAACTGGTGCGCGACATTGCCGAGACGCTGAAGTACGCCCACGCCAAGCGCCTGTACCACCGCGCGCTGGGACCGCAGAGCATCGAGGTGCACGGGTTCGGCAGCGCAACGCAGCAACTGTGCCTGATGAACTGGCAGACGGCGTCGCGCAATGTCAGCGAATCCGCCTCGCCATCCACCGCGCACCGCACGACCGGCACGCTGCACGTCGAGGAATACGTCGAGGACCGTGGGCGGGTCTATCTCGCCCCGGAGACAACCCGCGCCGACGCCGCGCACGGGGCGAGCCTGGATGTGTTTTCGCTCGGCTGCATTGCCTACCAGGTCTTCAGCGGCCAGCCACCCGCCGAATCGGTACTCGACCTAGCGGAGAAGCTGCGCATTGGTCAGGGGCTGCGCCTGTCGAATGTGATGGATGGTTGTGGCGCCCGCCAGCAGGATCTCATCCAGTACTCCACCTGCCCGGAGGTGGTGGCTCGCTACGACTCGATCCAGGACTTTCTCACTGACTTGGACGGCGTCGAGGATGAACTGACCACCCCCGACCCGGAAGTCACGGTCGACCCCAGTGTCGCCAGCGGCGGAGATCGCCTGGACGGCGGCTTCACCGTTGTCAAGCGCATGGGGCGCGGATCCTCCAGTGACGCGCTGCTGGTGCGCAGGGACGGCAGCGACGAGGAGCACGTGCTCAAGGTTGCCTGCGACATCGCGCACAACGACCGTCTGGCCGCGGAGGGCGAGGTCCTCGCGCGGCTGCATCACCAGAACATCGTCGCTCACCGGGAGACGCTCACCGTTGCCGGCCGCACCGCCCTGCTGCTCAAGAGTGCCGGCGAGACGACGATGGCCAAAAGGCTCCGGCAGGACGGGCGCCTGTCGCTGGACCTGCTGCAGCGCTTCGGCGAAGAGTTGATCGAGGTGGTCAACCACCTCGAAGCCGAGGGCGTTGCGCATCGTGACATCAAGCCCGAGAACATCGGCATCGCCGAGAACCGCACCGGCAAGCTTCAACTTGTACTGTTCGACTTTTCCCTATGCCGGACGCCGGCCGACCACATCACGGCCGGCACGCACCCCTACCTCGACCCCTTCCTGTCACTGCGCCGCCCGCCGCGCTGGGACCTGTACGCCGAGCGCTTCGCGCTGGCCATCACGCTCTATGAGATGGCAGTCGGTCAACCGCCCGTCTGGGGTGACGGGCAGACCTCGCCGGCCATGCTCGACGTTGAAGCCACCATCGAAAGCGAGGTCTTCGCCCCAGTCTCCCGCGAAGGCCTCACTGCGTTCTTCTCGAAGGCCCTGAAGCGCGACTTCCGCGAGCGCTTCGACAACGCCGAAGACATGCTGCGCGCCTGGCGCGCAATCTTTGCCGCTCGCCAGACGGTTCATCCGGGCGACACCGGTGCGGCGGAGGGCCTGGCCGCGATCGCCATGACGGCCACGCCGCTCACCACGATGGCCGAGCTCGACTACAGCCGCGAAGCGCAGGACGTATTGGAGCGCATGGGCATCCATAACGCCCGCGAACTGCTGGCCGTCGATCGCATCCGCTTCCGCTACCTGCGTGGCGTGGGCGACAAGATCCGCAAGGAAATCCGCCTCACCGCCCAGGAACTCGCCCGCCTGCGCCCCGATCTCACCCAGGGCCGCAGCACCGCGTACGACGCGGATAAGGAAGTCCGTGGCGCTGTCAGTGTCAATGAACTGGAGGCGCAAGTATTGCCGCACCGCCCCGCCGGCGATGACCGTCCGGAGGAGGCCGCCCTTGCCCACTACCTCGGGCGGGACGCCAGCGTGCCGGCCGGTTCCTGGCCCAAGCTTGGCGAGTCGGCCGAACTCCATCAGGTGGACCGCGGCACGTTGACCGCCGCGCTCATCAAGGCCCGCGAGCGCTGGCTAAAGAACCCCGCATTCACCGAACTGCGCCAGCAGCTCGACACGCTGCTGCGCAGCCAGGGCCAGGTGATGAGCGCCCAGGAGGCCGCCATGGCCTTGCTCGCGCTGCGCGGCTGTGCGGCCCAGGATGATTCCGAGCGACTGCGCCAGGCCAGCACCCTGCTGCGGGCCGCCGTCGAAGCGGAGTCGCACCTCGGTCAGCCACGCTTCGAGGCGTTCGACCACCCGCCCCGCGTCCTGGTCGCCGCTGCCTTGGCCTGGGCCGACTATGCCCGTCAGCTAGGCGCCGCCGCCGACGCCTGCGCTCGAGAAGACCCGCTCCTGCCGCCCGCCCGCGTGCAGAAAACGCTGGGGGAAGTTCCTTTGCCCGCTGACCTGGCAGGTGAAGGCGCACCCACTCCCGCGCTGACACCGACACGGCTGTTGCGTCTGGCTACCTCGGCATCGCGGGAGGCCGCCTTGTCCAGCCGGCAGGAAATATACCCCCGCGGCATGGCGCCGCTGCAGGCGCTGCGGCAGTCGCTGGGTGCCTTGGTCGGCGCGCCACAGCTGGGTGCGCAAGAGATCCAGGACCGCGTACGCGGCCGCTACCCCGACGCGACGCCACTACCGGGGCGCCCTGATCTGGATCGTCTGCTGGCAGAGTCTGGCGCACCGCTCAGTTGGGACCCCACAGCCGCGGAAGGTGCAGGCGCGTATCGGCTCTCCACGCTGGGTAGCACGCAAACGACCGGCACGACGACCGTGTTCTCACGGCACGCCACCCAACTGACCCTGGGAAGCGGTGGTGACGACGCCGCCGCCGAGATCTCCGACGCCGCTGCGCTCGAGCAGCGCCTCACACGCAGCCTGCAGCAAGGGGGGCTACTGGTACTGACCGTTCAGCTGCGCTTCGCGCGCCGGGCCGAGGCCGAGTTGCTGCACCGATTCGGGCAGGCCGACACGAAGCCGGCACCGCTGCAGCGTGTCAATTTCGACGCGCTGCTACTGGGTGCCCTGCGCGAGGAGGTCAAGCTCGCCGGCGCCGAGTGGAACGTCGTGCTCGAAGCGGATGCCGCCGATCGTAGCAGCCGACACTGGATCAACCTGCAGCGCCTCGTGCAGCGGACGCTGCCCACGGTGCGCGCCGCGCTCCTTCGTAGCACCACGCCCGTCCTGCTGGTCAGTCCTGGCTTGTTCGCACGGTACGACCTGATGAGTCTGATCACCGAGATCGAAGAGAACACGGGGCGTCCGGGCCACACGCCGGCGTTCTGGTTGCTGCTGCCAACCGACCAGCCAGGTCTCCCAGTGATCGATGGCGTTGCGGTGCCGATGGTCAACAACCTTCAGAACACCCGCACGCTGGATCTGACGCAGGTCTGGCTGGAGAACCGACACCGGGCGGGCGTCACCCCCTGAAGCACGCGAGCCGCCAAGCCGAACACCCCAACGGAACAAACCACACAGTGATCAACGCCCCCCAACTGCTCGCGGACCTCACGCGCCTGCTCAAGAGCCTCGAAGACGATATGCGTCAGCGCATCGCGCAGCTACCCGAGCTTAAGGCCGGCTTGCAGGCCGAGTGGCAGGCCGCGCGTGACGCCGAGCGCACGGCGGAGACCTTCGAGAGCTGGGCCGACCAGGCCATCACGCAGGCCGGCGTGTACTGGCTGCTGAGCTGTGTGTTTCTGCGCTTCATCGAGGACAACGAACTGGTCGAGCGTCCCTGGCTGGGGGGAACGCCGGAATCCGCTCGTTTGGCACTGGCGCGCGACCGACACGAGGCCTATTTCCGCCAAAATCCCCTGGAGAGCGATCGCGACTACCTGCTGGCGTGCTTCCGCGAGGCTGGCACCTTGCCGGGACTGCACACGTTCTTCGACGAGGCGCACAACCCGGTCTTTCGCCTTGGCATCAGTGGCGATGCGGCAATGGCGCTACGCCAGTTCTGGCAGCAGGTGGACCCGAACACCGGCATGCTGGCGCATCACTTCACCGACCCGGACTGGAACACCCGCTTCCTAGGCGACCTGTACCAGGACCTATCGGAAGCCACGCGCAAGCGTTATGCGTTGCTGCAGACCCCGGAATTCGTCGAGGAATTCATCCTCGACCGAACGCTGACACCGGCGATCCGCGAGTTCGGCTTCCGTGAGGTACGGATGATCGACCCCACCTGCGGCTCCGGGCATTTTCTGCTGGGTGGTTTCCGACGGCTGGCGGACGAGTGGCTTCGAAATGAGCCAGCACGCAACCCACGCGACATCACCCAACGCGCACTGGACGCCGTCGCAGGCGTGGACCTGAATCCCTTCGCAGTCGCGATCTCGCGCTTCCGGCTCTTGGTGGCGGCACTCAAGCTCAGCGGGGTGCATCGCCTCACCGAAGCACCCGACTTCAAGCTGCATGTCGCCATCGGCGATAGCCTGCTCCATGGCAAGCGCTTCGGCATGACAGCCACCGACGACATGTTCGAGAGCGCCGAACACTATGCCGGGACCCGATTGGAACACGCCTACGCAACCGAGGACCTGGCCGAAGTACAACGCATCCTGGGGCGGCAGTACCACGCCGTGGTCGGTAACCCGCCCTACATCGTCGTCAAGGACGCCGCGCTAAACGCCGCCTATCGGAAGCGTTATGCCAGCTGCCATATGAAGTACTCCTTGGGTGCACCGTTCACCGAGCGCTTCTTCGATCTAGCCATTAGCGGCAGCGGCCGGCCAGCGGGCTTCGTAGGTCTCATCACCGCCAACAGCTTCATGAAGCGTGAATTCGGCAGCAAGCTGATCGAGCACGTGCTGCCGCGAATAGACCTGACGCAGGTCGTCGACACCTCGGGCGCGTATATCCCGGGGCACGGCACGCCCACCGTGATCCTGTTCGGTCGCCACCGGGCTCCAGTGGGCGAAGGGGTGCGGACCGTGATGGGCATCAAGGGTGAGCCCAGCACGCCCGACAATCCGGCGCACGGGCTCGTGTGGTCGGCCATCGTCGAGCAGATCGATAAGGCGGGTTCGGAGAGCGAGTTCGTTAGCGTGGGTGACACCCCCCGGGCTACCTTTGCGAAGCATCCGTGGAGTATCGGCGGCGGTGGGGCGGCGGACCTGAAGGAGCATGTGGAGAGTGACCGCCAACGTCTAAGTAGAGTCATCGAATCCGTAGGAATCACCTCATTTACGTTGGAGGATGAGGTCTACGTCGTCTCCGAGCCCGTGCTAAGGCGTCATCGTGTACCGAGCGAGTTGATCCGGGACTCGGTGAGTGGCGACGAGGTTCGGGACTGGAGCCGATCCACTGGAAATGCAGCGTTGTTCCCCTATGATGCGGACTATCGACCGGTGCCGCTCGCGAGCGTCACGCATGCATATCGGTACATGTGGCCCTACCGCACCGGGTTGGCTGGAAGCGTGATGTTCGGAAAGCAGACCAAGGTCGAAGCGGGCTTGCAGTGGTGGGAGTACGGCAGGCTGACCACCAGCAAGCTCCGAACCCCGCTGACCATCACCTTCGCCGAAATCGCCACCCACAACCACTTCGTGCTCGATCGTGGCGGAAAAGTTTTCAAGCAGACGGCGCCGGTGATCAAGCTTCCAGCCGGCGCAAGCGAGGACGAGCACCTTGGGCTGCTCGGGCTACTCAATTCCTCGGTGGGGTGCTTTTGGTTGAAGCAGGTGTGCTTCCCCAAGGGTGGTGACAGTGTCGGAGGTGAAGGGGCACGCGTCCGTAAGACGCTGTGGGATGAGCGCTATGCTTTCAATGCTACGAATATTGCTGAATTCCCGCTCCCTTCAGGGCGACCGCTGACGCTGGGGCGAACGCTCGACACCCTGGCCCACGACATCGAGGCCTCCCTGCCCGCAGGCCAGTTTCGCTTCCCCGCCGAGGGCTCACAGCCACTGCCGACGCGCCAGTCCCTCGATGACATGCGTGAGCGCGTGGCTGCGGGGCGTCGTCAAGCGATTGCATTGCAGGAGGAACTTGACTGGGAGTGCTATGGGATCTACGGCCTGCTGCCCGGAGAGGTTCTCTACGGGACGAGTGCGCCGCCCCAGGCCCAGCTTGGTGAGCGTGCCTTCGAGATTGTTCTCGCTCGACGCGTTGCGTCAGGGCGTGAATCCACCGCTTGGTTCGAGCGCCACGGCTCGATGCCCGTCACCGAGATCCCGTCGCATTGGCCCGAGGACTATCGCCAGATCGTCCAGCGCCGCATCGACCTGATTGAGCGCGACCGCAACATTGGCTTGATCGAGCGCCCCGAGTACAAGCGTCGCTGGAACACGCCAGCCTGGGAGGACCTGGAACGCACCGCGCTGCGTGATTGGCTCCTCGACCGCCTCGAAGTCCCGGACTTTTGGCCGGCCTCCGTTGACCGTCCACCGCAGCTCTCCACCGTCGACCGCCTCGCGGATTTGGTGCGTACCGATGCCGCCTTCATGCAGGTCGCCGAGTTGTACGCCGGCCACTCGGGGTTTGACCTTGCGCAGGTGGTGGCTGGGCTCGTCGCCGCCGAATCCGTGCCCTTCCTGCCTGTTCTGCGCTACACCGACGCTGGTCTGCGCAAGCGTGCCCAGTGGGAGGACACCTGGGTCCTGCAGCGGCGCGAGGATGCGGGCGAGGCGGTTGGGAAGATTCCCGTGCCGCCCAAGTACCAGAGCAAGGACTTCCTGAGAGCCGACTTCTGGCGTTTACGCGGCGGCCTGGATGTGCCCAAGGAGCGCTGGGTCAGCTATCCTGGTTGCGAGCGCGGCGCCGATACGAGCCTGCCCGTCGCCTGGGCCGGCTGGAACCACCTCCAGCAGGCCACCGCGCTGGCGGCCTACTACCTGGACCGGAAGGACAACGAAGGCTGGGAGCCTGCGCGCTTGCAGCCGCTGCTGGCCGGTCTGCTGGAACTGCTGCCCTGGCTGGAACAGTGGCACAACGAGATCGACCCCGTGTACGGCGAACGGATGGGAACACAATATCGTGGCTTCGTAAACGAGGAGGCGCGGGCCCTAGGATTGACGTTGGGCAACTTGCGCGATTGGAAGCCCATTAGCGCTGGCGTCAAGCTAGGGAGGAAGGCACGAGCATGACCTGCGACTATGTCGCCGCTGCGCGACGCCACATCCGAGATGCACATCTTCTGCAGCATGCCGGGCGGCTGGCAAATGCGGGGCAGCTGTTTGGCATCTGCGTCGAGTGCGCTCTCAAATCTCTTCTAGTCCAGGGTGGCGCACCTGTCGATGAGACGGGTAGTCTTCTGCTCCCCTATCGTGTTCACATGCCGAAGTTGGAGACGCTGTTTACGCAACTAACGACACTGCCGGACGGTCGTGCCGCGAGCATTCTGCAAAGTCGGCTACCGGATTTGACGGCGCTGGCGACCTGGACGATCGATCATCGTTATTGGCGCGAATCCGCAATACCGCTGTCGGGGTCGCTACAAGCCTGGGAACGGGCCGCATTGGAAATGGACGCGCTGCTGGACGAAGCGGCGGGCGGAGGAGTGTTCTGATGACTGGCTGCACATTCAATCAGGCACTGGCGCGCGCTGCGGTAGCACTGCGAGATGAGCGGCTCCCAGCGCGATGGCCGGTGGGCATCGTTCGTGACATCTATGGCCGCCTTCGGTTCGCCGTCAATGCTTGGCGTCCACTTTCCCAAGGTGAACATCCGGACGGGTCACCTGCCGATGCTCGCCCCGAAGGGGTTTATCCCGCTGACGGGCTGCAACGATTGACCGAGGCCGCCGCCACTCTGGACCCGTATGCCACGGTCCCGGCGGTGCTGTTCAGGGATGATTTCTCTAATCCAGCATCTCTTTTCGAGCACCGCGACTGGCACCATACCGTCGTCACTGTGCCGGCTACGACGGCAGCAGACGGCAACGAAGTGCCATCCCGGGAGATCTCCATACGGTTGCTGGACCGCCAAGTGGTTGGCCAGGACTGGCTGCGTACTGCCCGTTATTCCGAGCAGGGTCACCCGCCGCGCGTGGTGTTCTACGGGCTCAAGGGAGGCGTCGGCCGTTCGACGGCCTTAGCGATGTTCGCCTATCGACTGGCGCGCGACGGCAAGAAGGTGCTTCTATTCGACTTCGATTTGGAGTCGCCAGGCTTGTCGGGCCTACTACTTCCCCCAGAGCGAGTTTCTGCGTATGGGCTGGTGGACTGGTTCGTCGAAGATGCTGCGGGGCAGGGCGATGTGGTACTACGTGACATGGTCTCCGTCAGCACATTGGCTGAGAACACTCAGGGGTCCATTCGGGTCGCCGCGGCGATGGGCCAGGGAGAATCGGCTTACATGAGCAAGCTGGCGCGCGTGTATGTCGATGTTCCTTCAAAGAATGGACCACAGAGCTTCGCTGACAGGATGCTGAAGATCACGGGGATGCTCGAGGAGCAAGAGAAGCCAGACATCGTGCTCATTGATAGTCGCGCAGGGTTGCACGACGTCGCCGCCGTGGCGATCGGAAGCATGGCTTCGGTCGCCCTACTGTTCGCCACCGATTCGCCGCAGAACTGGCAAGGGTATCGGCAGTTGTTCATGCACTGGCAACAACGCCCCGAAGTGTTGCGCCAGGTGCGAGATCGGATTGTGATGGTTCAGGCGCTCTTTCCCGAAAGCCACCAGGTGGAGCGGGCGAGCCGTTTCGTGCAGAACGCCTGGGATGTGTTCCAGGAGCTTGTCTACGATCAGCTGGAGCCTGGCGTCGAAGCGCCGGTAGACGCTTTCACCTTCGATCTCCACAGCGAAGATGCGCCACACTTTCCCATGCGAGTGCGCTGGAACGCTCGTTTCCAGGAGTTCAACCCGCTCCTGAGCCGAAGCGCAGGCGGCGTAGACGATACCGACATCAATCTAGCGTTCGGACCGTTCGTGCAGGAAGTGATCGATGCCCTGCCGGGGTTGGCGAATGGCTGATCCAAACGAGTTGCGCGTCGCACTGTGCGACTCCCTGCCGGCGGTGGATCAAGCCGGATTTGCTGACAAGCGGAATCCCGCATTCACATTCGTGCCGCCGAGCCATGCGAAGGCGCTGGATGTTGACAGCAGCGTTGTCGAGGGAATCAGGGGTGCGGGCAAGAGCTTCTGGTGGATGCACCTCGCCTCGGCAGAATACCGCCGATATCTTGCTGCGGCGTTTCCGGACATCCGTCTTGGCTCGGCAGTCAATGCCGTGCAGGCTTTTGGTGCCCAAAGCGTCTCGACCCAGGCGCCAAGCTCGGATGTGCTGGCCGCGCTGTTGAAGCGCCATCCGGCCCGTGCTATCTGGCGGACAGTGCTGGCCTACAACGCCGGCTTTGCCTTGCCGTTTCCAGCATCCGCTAAGTGGGCCGACCGCGTCCAATGGGTGGCCGAGCACCCCGAAGAATTCGACGAACTGCTTCGAGCCAAGGATGCCGAGCTCGATGCGTCGGGTCAATCGCTCGTCGTGCTGTTCGATGCACTGGATCGGCTAGCTGATGACTGGGCTACCATCCGACCGCTCTCGCGCGCGCTCCTCCAATTGGCCTTGGATGTTCGGTCGACGCGGCGCATCCGTTTCAAAGTGTTCCTTCGGCCTGACATGTTGCAGGATCGGGAAATCATCGGTTTCCCTGACGCCTCGAAGCTGCTGGCCCGCAAAGCCGACCTCCGTTGGCAACGCGCGGATCTCTATGCACTCATGTTTCAGTGCGCCGCCAATGCCGACCATGGAGGCGCTGCGTTCCGAAAACTGGCCATGGAGGCGACCGGCCAGGCGTTTCCATCGGACGAACAGGGATGGTATCTACCTCGTGCCTTGCGTTCCGACGAAGAACTGCAGGAGCGTTTGTTCGAGCGGCTCGCCGGCAAGGCGATGGCGTCGGGCCCCAGCGGCTACAAACGTGGAAAGCCGTATGCCTGGCTCGTTAACCACCTGCTCGATGGGCTCGGACAGGTCAGCCCGCGAAGCTACTGCGCAGCCGTGCGACATGCTGCCGAGCACACGGCCGCGGATGCCACGACGGCTCTTCACTTCCGCGCGATTCAAGCGGGTGTGCAAGCGGCATCGAGAATCCGGGTAAACGAGGTGACCACGGAGGACTACCCCTGGATTGAGCTCGTGATGAAGCCGTTGCGCGGGAAAGTGACGGTACCCTGCGCAGCGAGTGAGTTCGAACGCCTGTGGGAGAAGGAAATGACGATAGGACGCTTGAAGGATCAGCTTGCTGATTCCAGCGCCGAGGTGAAGTTGCCACCGCAGAGTCTTAGTCTCGGTCTTGGGGCAGGGGGCTTGTTGGATGAGCTCCAGTCACTGGGCTTGATCGAACGGCTGCGCGATCAGCGCATTCAAATGCCGGACGTCTATCGCATCGGCTTCGGCTTTGGCCGCCGCGGCGGCGTCAAACCTTTGAAGTAGTCGACAGTTCCGTCGTGCCCCGTCCAGCTAGTAAATTCGCCTCGACACTGCGTCCGCGACCAAGCAACGACCGCAGGAAAGGAATAGCCAGATGCCGCTGCTGAGAGACCTGATCACCATCCCCGAGCGTGTGCACCAGGGCGACTTCGTCCTGCAGCTCACAAAAGGTGTTACTGAGCCGGAACAGACGCTGCGCGACTACGTCGTGACGCCGCAGCTGGTCGATGCCTTCGACAATGCCCTGGGCTTCATCCAGCAGGCCGTGCAGACGGGAAGCAGCAAGGCCGCCTACTTGCATGGCAGCTTCGGCTCCGGCAAGAGCCACTTCATGGCCGTGCTGAACCTGCTGCTGGCCGGCAACACGCAGGCCCGTTCGATTCCCGAGCTGGCCGATGTGGTGGCGCGCCACGTTTGGACGCATGGACGAAATTTCCTGCTGGTCCCCTATCACATGATCGGCGCACGCGATATGGAGTCAGCCATCCTCGGACAGTACGCCGAGTTTGTGCGCAAGAAGCACCCGGACGCGCCGGTGCCGGGCTTCTACCTGGCCGAGGGGTTGTTCAAGGACGCGCGCGAGTTACGCGAGCGCATGGGCAGCGAACGCTTCTTCGCCGACCTGAACAAGGGCGTGGGCGGTGGTGGTGGTGGCGGTGGTGGCGGTGGCGGTGGTGGTGGTGGCGGTGGTGGTGCCGGTGGTGTCGGTGGTAGTGGCTGGGGTGATCTGGACAGCGGTTGGAACGTCGCGAGCTTCGACGCGGCGATGCGGGAGCCGCCCAATGGAGAGGAGCGTGCGCGCCTCGTGGGCGACCTGATCACGCGGTACTTCTCTGCCTACCGCAGCTTGGCCGGCAGCGGGGAGTCGTTCGTCTCGCTCGACGACGGGCTCAGCATCATGAGCCGCCATGCCCAGGCGCTGGGCTACGACGCGGTGATCCTGTTCCTGGACGAACTGGTGCTCTGGCTCGCGAGCCACGCCGCCGATGTCACCTTCGTCAGCCGCGAGGGCACGAAGCTGGTCAAGCTGGTGGAGGCCACCAATGCCGACCGGCCCGTGCCGCTGGTCAGTTTCGTGGCGCGCCAGCGCGACCTGCGCGACCTGGTGGGCGAGAACCTCGCCGGATCCGTGCAGCTGCAGTTCAGCGACGTGCTCAGGCACTGGGAAGCGCGCTTCCACCGCATCACGCTGGAAGACCGCAATCTGCCGGCCATCGCCGAGCGGCGCGTGCTGCGACCGGTGGACGAAGCCGCTCGCGAGACGTTGCAGGCGACCTTCGACGAGGTGATGAAGATGCGCAAGGACGTGCTCGACACCTTGCTCACGACCACGTCCGACCGGGAGATGTTCCGCAAGGTCTATCCCTTCAGTCCGGCGCTGGTGCAGACGCTGATCGCCGTCTCGGCGGCGCTGCAGCGCGAACGCACCGCGCTGAAACTGATGCTGCAGTTGCTGGTGGACCGCAGGGCGGACCTTGAGCTGGGGCAGTTGATCCCCGTCGGCGACCTGTACGACGCCATCGCCGAGGGCGACGAGCCTTTCTCGGAGGGCATGCGCCTGCATTTTGACAACGCGAAGCGCCTGTATAACCAGCGGCTGCTGCCAATGCTCGAACGCCAGCACGGCGTCACCTGGGAGGCTATCAAGCGGGGCCAGGCCGAACCGACGCTTGCCGGGAAGCTGCGCAACGAGGCGCGGCTCCTCAAGACGCTGCTGCTCGGCGCGCTGGTGCCCGAGGTGGAGTCGCTCAAGGGCCTGACCGCGCAACGTTTGGCCGCACTGAACCACGGCACCTTCCGATCACCCATCCCCGGCCGCGAAGCGCAGGACATCCTGAGCAAGTGCCGCGATTGGGCCAGCGCCATCGGCGAGATCAAGATCACCGAAGACCAGAATCCGGTGATCTCCATGCAGGTCACCGGGGTCGACATCGAGCCGATCCTGCGTGCCGCCGAGGCCAATGACAACGCCGGCAACCGGCGCAAGAAGATTCGCGAGATCCTGTTCGAGCAGTTGAGCATCGAGGACGCCGGCGGGCTGTTTACCGGCTACGAGTTCCTCTGGCGCGGCACCCGGCGCGCGGTCGAGGTGCTCTACGAGAACGTCCGCGAGATGACCGACGATCGCCTGCGGGGTCGCTCCGGCGCCTGGTCGGTGGTGATCGACTTCCCGTTCGACGAAGCGCACTTCGGCCCGGCGGATGATCTGGCGCGTCTCAGTAAATACCCCGGCGGCGACACGCGCACGCTCGTGTGGCTGCCTTCCTTCCTCAGCAACAAGTCGCTGGCCGACCTGGGTCGCCTGGTGGTGCTCGATTACATCCTGCAGGGCGAACGCTTTGACAACTACGCGGCGCATCTCTCGTTCGTCGATCGGGTGCAGGCTAAGGCACTGGCCAGGAATCAGCTCGACCAGCTGCGGATCAAGCTGCGCTCGCAGCTCGAAGTGGCCTACGGCATCAGCACCGAGCCGCGTGACGCGGTGAGCAACACGCTCACGGCGGACGAGCAGTTCCGATCGCTGGACCCGACGCTGTCGCCGCGCCCCCCCGTCGGGGCCGACTTCCGCAGTGCCTTCGAGAGCCTGCTGGGGCAGCTGTTTGCCCACCAGTACCCGGCGCATCCGGAATTCGACACCGAGATCAAGACCAGCGTCGTCAAGAAGGTCTGGCTCGAGGTGCAGAAGGCCATCGAATCGCCGGGGCTGCGCGGGCTGGTGCAGGACACCTCGACGCGCAAGCTGGTGCGCGCGGTGGTGAACCCGTGCCGGCTTGGTCAGATGGGCGAGACCCACCTGTTGATCGAACCGCACTGGCAGTCGCGGTTCGCCCAGAGCCACGCACGTGATGGCGGCGGCCCGATTACCGTGGCCAAGCTGCGCGGCTGGATCGACACGCCGGAGCCGATGGGACTGCCCACCGAGCTGCAGAACCTGATCATCCTGGCCTACGCCGCGTCCACCAACCGCCGCTTCATGCTGCGCGGCGGGCCCATCGAGCCGACTATCGACCGCCTGCCCGACGAGCTGGAGTTGAAGGAGCAAGCGCTGCCCAATGCCGGCGACTGGCAAGTGGCGCAGCAGCGCGCGACCAGCCTCTTCGGCCTGCCCCTCCCGGAGACGCTCAATGCGGCCAACGTGGGCCAGCTCGTCGATTTAGTGAAGCAGGCCGCCAGCGGCAAGCGCGAAGCCGTGGGGCGGCTGGTCGTGCAGCTCCGTGACCGGGCGAACCGCTACGTCGCGGGCGTCACCGGATCCCGTCAGCAGTCGGCGGAGTCGGCGCAGGCACTGCTGGCCGCGCTCACACAGGCCGCGGAGGGCGATGTGGTGAGCGCGCTCGCCACAGCGACCCTGCACACCTCGGAGGCCGCGGTCAGGCAGACCCTCGGCCAGGCCCAGGTGTGCGCCGACGTGCTCACCAACGGCAACTGGCCGCTGTTCGGCCTGGTTGACGACCTGGGCGACCATCGACGTGAGGCGGCAACTGGCATCATGACCCGCCTCGCCGAGATGCTGAGCGCCGACGAGCATGTCGTCCCGCTCAAGGCACGGCTTGCAGAACTTGAGGGTGACGCCCTGCAGTTGCTCGCCGTCGCTTCGCCGGCGCAGCCAAACGCGCCCGCAACCGCCCCGACCCTGCCTCTCAGGAGTCCGGCACCCACGTCACCGCTCCCGGGGCTGCCACCCGGGCCGGGCTTCAACGCTCTGGAAGTGATCGAGGAGAAGCAGGCGGTTCATCTGGTCGGCAACGCCGCCGTGGCCCAGCTCGATGATCTGAGGGCGCGCGTCGCGAACGACCGAGATCTGGAACTCACACTCAGTTGGCGGCTGGTGCGCAAGGGCACCTCGCAGTGAACCTGTCGACGACGCAGATCGCGGCGCAGCTCGAGCGGGTGCTGGCGAGCGATTCATCGGCCGTGGCCCTGGCGATCCGGGTGAAGGCCCGCCAGCCGTGGCCTGAGGTGCTGAGCCAACGGGGCCGCGCGTTCGCGCTGCGGTGGTGCGAGTCGGCACTGGCCATCCGCGAGGCGCTGTGCGAGGTGGAGCAGCAGGATCCGGCAACGGCCGGACTGGTGGTCCTCACGCCCTTGGCGACGCATGAGATCGCGCAGGACATTGCGGCGCGCCTGGCGCGTGCGCGGGTGTTCCAACCGGAAGCCTGGGACCTCGTCCGTCAGCTCTTCCAGGCCAAGGAAACCGACGCACGGTTGGGACGCTTCGTCTGGATGCCGCAGTGCCTGATGGACAGTGCGGAACACCGCCCGTATCCGCCGGTGGCCAACGGTTTTCTGGGGCTCGACACCGCTTGGCAGGAGTTGCTGCAGCGGTTTCTGGGCATTTCGGCAGCGCGCCCCGACGCCGTCGCTCTGCTGAACTGGTCGATGAGCGCCGGCGCCGATGCCGCACTGGATAAACTGCCCGCTAACGCCAGGGCGGACGTGATGCGCTGGCTCGCTGAAACGGCCGGCAGCGCAGGGGAAATGGTCCTGGGTTGCGTCGAGGCGGGTCGGACGGCCGATGCCCTGCCGCTGGGGCTGGTTTGCGGCGTGGTCTTCGCGCCGGAGGGCGAGGGGCAGGCGCCGCTGGGCCATGCGGCGATCCGCCTGGAGCGCTGCGTCAACGACAGGCACATCGGCATGCCGGAAGGTCGCGCGTGGGCGCTTGCTGCGGAGCAGGTGCTGCGCTTAGTCACGCCGGAGGCCGCGCGGGCGTTTCTGGATCGTGCCGACGCGCTACTTGGAGATCTGCGCGTCGCCGAGTTCGCTCACTTGAGCGACTGGGTTCCGGCGGGATTGGATCAGCGCATGGAGGACTTCGCGCGGGCCTTATCGGCACACGTCGCCGAAGCCACCGAGGCCAACCTGGCACAGGTGGAGGTGCAGGCCGCCCGGGTGCTCAGGCATACCTTGATGGCGGCCCGGCCACCGCGCGCGGAGCGGGTGGAGATGGCGCGCCGCCTGGCGCGCTGGCTGCTGACGGTGCCCCGATCGGTGACATCCCTGCCCGGTGCCGTGACCTGGCAGGCGGACGAAGGCGCGTTCGTGGACTGGGCGCGTTTCCGTCTGTTGGGCGGCGACGAGATTGCGGCGCTCTCGCATGCCTATGGCGCCTGCCGCGAAGCGCTGATCGCACGGCGAAACCAGTTCGCCAAGTCCTTCGCCCAGGCGCTCATCGACTGGAACGCGAACAAGCCGAGCGTCGACGGGCGCCTGGTACCCGTCGAATGCGTGCTCGAGCAGGTTGTGGCGCCGATCGCGGCCGCCCATCCGATCTTGCTGCTGGTGATGGATGGGCTGAGCATCAGCATCTTCCGCGAATTATTTGCGCCCATCGCAAGCCATAGCTGGACCGAGATGGTGCCAGCCGAGCTGGGGCAGCCTCTCGTGGGCGTGGCAGTACTGCCCACCGTCACGGAGGTCAGTCGCACCAGCCTGCTGTGTGGACGGCTCACGCTGGGCGCCGCTGCGCAGGAGAGGGCGGGGTTTGCGGCGCATGCAGCGCTGCTGGCGCATAGCCGCGCCGGCGCACCGCCCCGGCTGTTCCACAAGGGCGATCTGGCGGACGCAACCAATCTGGCACCCGAGGTGCGCGCGGCGGTCGCGGATGCCCATCAGCGCGTGATCGGCGTGGTCTATAACGCGGTTGACGATCATCTCGGCGGCCCCGATCAGTTGCATCAACGCTGGACCCTCGAAGGTCTTCGACTGCTGCTGCCGCTGCTGCACGAAGCGCGGGAAGCGCGGCGGGTGGTGGTGATCACCGCCGATCACGGGCATCTACTGGAAGATGGTACGGTCCCGGTGAGCTCCGGCAGCGAAAGCGATCGCTGGCGGCCGGGGACGGACAGCCGCGCGCCGGATGAGGTGGCGGTGAGCGGCGGACGCGTGGTGACCAGCGATGGCTCGAACACGGTGGTGTGTCTCTGGGGCGAGCGCACGCGTTACGGTGGGCGCAAGAACGGCTACCACGGAGGCCTCGCCCCTCAGGAGGTGACGGTGCCGCTCGCCGTGATCGTGCCGTCTGGGCTTAACCTGCCCGGTTGGACGCCCGCATTGCCGGCTCAACCCGAGTGGTGGGAGCAACCCCCGATCCTGCAATCGAAAGAGTCCAAGCCCGCGGTCGCACCACCCGTGCGACGGGCTGGCAGGAGGACGAGTGTGGTGGCCGGTCAGCCTCAGCTCTTCGCGGAGGCCGATCCGCCCCTGGTACCTGCGCCCGCGGCAGGGGACTGGATCAGTGCCTTGTTCACCAGTCCCATCTACGCATCGCAACGGCAACTGGCTGCGCGGGTTGCACCACGGGACGAGCAGATGCGAGCGCTGCTGATTGCGTTGTCCGAACGGGGCGGAAAGCTCTCGCGCGCTGCGCTGGCCCAGCGGCTCTCGCTTCCAGCCATGCGCCTTGGCAGCATGCTGAGCGCGGTCCGAAGGGTGTTGAACGTGGACCAGGCCGCGGTGCTGGTCACCGATGAGGCGGCGGGCACCGTGGAGTTGAACATCGCGCTGTTGCACCAGCAGTTCCGCGTGGGCGACCCGGGGGGACAACGATGATCAGCGTCGCACGGCGGGAAGACATCGTCGGTGCCCTGCGTCGCGGCACCGTGCCCAGCAGCGGGCTGGATGCGCTTGCCGTGGGCATCGAACTGTTCGCGCCCACACTCGACGAGGAACTCGCTGCGGTCGCCGCCGGCCGCGGCGGATTCAAGGCCGTGCGCGGCGAGTACGGCACCGGCAAGACCTTCTTCGGGCGTTGGCTGCAGGAACGGGCACGCGCGCGCGGATTCGCGGCGACGGAAGTCCAGATCAACGAGACGGAAACGCCGCTGCACCGACTGGAGACGGTCTACCGCCGAATCGTCGAACACCTGGGCACGGCGGACACCGCCAGCGGCGCCTTCCGCGGTGTCGTCGATGGCTGGTTCTATGCGCTGGAACAGGATGTCCTGGCTGATGCGGCGGTGGATCCCAACGACGCGGAGCAATTGTTGTCGCACACCGATGCACTGATGGAGGCGCGCATTGCCACCATCAGCAAGACGGCCCCTGCGTTTTCGGCTGTGCTTCGCACCTACCGACGCGCTTTGGCGGCCGGGGACGGCATGCTGGCGGACGGTCTCATCAGTTGGCTGGCCGGGCAGCCGAACGTGGCAGCCAGCGTCAAGCGCGCAGCGGGCGTCAAGGGTGACCTCGATCATTTCGGTGCCGCGAATTTCCTGGTGGGCCTGCTCACCATCCTGCGCGACAGTGGCTACGCCGGACTGGTCCTCGTGCTCGACGAGGTGGAAACGCTGCAGCGCATGCGCACTGACACCCGCGAGAAAGGCCTGAACGCCCTGCGGCAATGGATTGACGAGATCGATGCGGGACGGTATCCCGGCCTCTATCTGGTCGTCACGGGGACGCCGGCGTTTTTCGACGGCCCCCAGGGCGTACAACGCCTCGCGCCGCTGGCGCAGCGTCTGCATGTCGACTTCGGCACCGACCGTCGCTTCGACAACCCCCGGGCGGTCCAGATCCGCCTGGCACCCTTCGACCACACGGCCCTGCTGGCCGTCGGGAGACGCGTCCGCGACATCTACGCCGAAGGCCGCCCCCACGAGCAGCGCCTGCGCAGTGTCGCCGACGACGGCTACCTCGACGCGCTGGCCCGTGCCGTGGCGGGTGGTCTGGGTGGCAAGATTGGTGTGGCGCCGCGGCTGTTCTTGAAGAAGCTCGTGGCCGACATCCTGGATCGTGTCGACCTGCACGAAGATTTTGATCCACGCCGGCACTACACCCTGACGCTGGCCGAGAGCGAGATGTCGGTGGTCGAACGGGCGGCCGTGAGCGCTACTTCGGTGGATGACATCGAGCTGCCGTGAGCGAATTCGAGCAACTGCACCCCTCCCTGCAGTACCACGTCGTCAATACGCTGGGCTGGAGCACCCTGCGCCCGACCCAGTTGGCGGCGATTGCGCCGATTCATGCCGGAACACATTGCCTGCTGCTCGCGCCGACTGCCGGCGGGAAGACCGAAGCGGCGGCGATCCCGATCCTGTCGAGGATGCTCGTCGAGAACTGGCCGGGAACGAGCGTGCTCTATGTCTGCCCGATCAAGGCGCTCCTGAACAACCTGGAGCCCCGACTCTCGCATTACGCCGGCCTAGTGGGACGCCGTGTCGAGGTTTGGCACGGGGACATCTCGCAGTCACGCAAGAACCGGGCAATCAGGACTGCGCCGGACATCCTGCTCACGACACCCGAATCGATCGAGGCCATGCTGATCTCTGCAAGGGTGGATAGGCCCGCATGGTTTGGCAACCTGCGCTCGGTCATCGCAGACGAATTGCACGCCTTCGCGGGCGACGACCGGGGTTGGCACCTGCGCTCGGTTCTGCACCGGCTGGACCAGTATCTGGAGCGACCGCTGCAGCGCATTGGCCTGTCGGCGACGGTCAGCAATCCGAGCGAGCTGCTGGCCTGGCTGGCACCCCGGGGGCCCCGGACGGTTGTCGGCAGCGCAAGCGTCAGCACGGACGCCGACGTGACCATCGACCACGTCGGCTCGCTCGATAACGCTGCAACCGTAATCGCGCGGCTGCACCGCGGTGAGAAGCGGCTGGTCTTCTGCGACTCCCGCAGCGTTGCGGAGCAACTGAGCAGCCTGTTGCGCAGCCATGCGATCCGGACTTTCGTGAGCCATGCCTCGCTCAGTCTGTCCGAACGACGCCAGGCCGAGGCGGCGTTCTCCGAGGAACGAGATTGCGTCATCGTCGCCACCTCGACGCTGGAGCTGGGCATCGACGTGGGCGATCTCGATCGCGTGATCCAGATCGACTCGCCATCTGGCGTCTCATCGTTTCTCCAGCGCATGGGCCGCACGGGCCGGCGCAGCGGTGGCCGGCGCAACTGTCTCTTCCTGACGACGAAGGACAATGCCTTCCTTCTGGCCCTTGGCGTGACGCAGAAGTGGTCCGAGGCGTGGGTCGAGGCAGCAGTGCCGCCTGCAGAGCCCTGGCACATCGTCGCGCAACAGGCTCTGGCTCTGAGCCTTGAGCGAGGCGAGACGCCAACCCGGGAGTTGGTCGATCTGCTCCACGGGTCGTTCCCTGAACTGCCCATCGTGGATATCGACGCGCTCGTCGAGTATCTGGTGGGACAGCAGTTCCTTGAGCGTACCGAGGGCGTGGTGCGGGTGGGTCCGCAGACCGAGAGCCACTACGCACGCGGCCACTACCGCGACCTACTGGCGTCCTTCAGCGGCTCCCAGTTGCTGACCGGGCGGCACGGCGCCGCTGAGGTCGGCTATATCGATCCGACCGTCTTGACCGGTCAGCGCGACGAGCGACGGCTTCTGCTGGCCGGTCGAAGCTGGCGCGTCACGGACGTCGACTGGTCGAAGCGGACCGTTTGGCTGGAGCCGGCGGCCGAGGGAGGAAAAGCGCGCTGGATGGGGGGCGCCCGCAGTCTGGGGCGGGAGGTGTGTCAGGGCATCCGCACGGCGCTCGCGAACGGCGCGCCACCGAACGTCACCTTGTCTCGGCGGGCGGCGACAGCATTGCAGGCACTGAGCGATGAGATCCCGGTGTCCTCGGGCATGCATTTCGTGATATCCCGACCGGACGGCATGCCGGCGCAAACCTGGACCTTTGCCGGCACGCGAGCGAATCGAACCCTGGCCCGCCAGGCGTCGGTCGGTGCCGCGAAGGTTCGCTTCGATGCGTTGAGCGTGCAGACACCTCTGGTGGGCCAAGCCGCCACCTTGGCTGGACGCATCGAACTGACGGGCGATGAATTTGCAGCCCTCCGTGAGTCCATCAAGTTTGCCGACTGCGTTCCAACGGGCTTGCTCTCCAGGGCAATCGTGGCGAGGAATTTTGAGGTGGCGCTTGGAATGACCGGTGATGCGGCCTGACCTCAAACTGCGTCGGGCGGTCCATGGGCGTGTCGCGCCAAACGGCCTTGTTCATGGCTGAGTCAAAGGCGCCGCTGACGAAAAAGCGCCCGCGGTGGCGCTCGAGCCCGGTTGGGGGTCCGCTGATTTGGCCACGGATCACCGAACAGGCACAGCACTCCTTCGACGCTACCTGCCGCAAGCGCTACAAGTACCTCAGCGCCGCTTCAGTACCTGCGCCATAGCCCGAAAACTACCCACGGATTCCGCCGAAGAGCTGAAAATCTTTTCCCAGAAGCGATCGCCACCCGCCCCTTCAGGAGGCCAGACCCCATCGACCTGCTCGCCTGCGTGGGGAAAATCCCTCCGGCGTCGCATAGGAAAGCAGCAAGCCGACGTTCTTCGGCCACGGTGATTCGGTGGATCCACCCGCCGCATTCATCTGCCGAGCCAATGCGCCGACTGACCGGCCGCGACTGTGGAAGCAGCACTTCGCGGCCAACCCGCTTCGCTCGGTTCCGCACACCCTGGGCTGTTGAGCCCGAACGCCACTGCTTGAGCGCTTACGAACGTGCTATCGTATTACTTGGTATTACCAATTGATAAGGAATGCCCCATGGCAACGTCCCTCAAGATCGACGATACGTTGAAGAGCCGCGTCCAGCGCCTGGCCAGCCAGCGCCGTCGCTCGCCGCACTGGATCATGCTCGAAGCCATCGAACAGTATGTCGAGCGTGAAGAAGCCCGTGAGAGCTTCAAGCAGGAAGCACTGGCCTCCTGGACGGCCTACAAGGAGAGCGGCCAGCACCTTAGGGGCGAGGAAGCGCGCGCTTGGCTGAGCACCTGGGGCACCGATGACGAACAGGTGGTGCCGGAGTGCCACGAGTAATCGTTACTGAAGGCGCCGCGGAGGGCATGGAGCGATGCCGCAGGTTTCTGGCCCCCAAGGCCCCGGAGGCAGCCCATCGGGCTGGCGAATCCATCGAGCGGCAACTCCTGCTGCTGGAGACGGCACCCGATATTGGCCGCCCGCTCCCCGACGTGCCCGGGTTGCGCGAATTGATGATCGCCTTCGGAGACTCCGGCTTCGTGGCCCTGTACCGCCACGAGCCGGCGGACGACGCGGCGTATGTCCTGGCCTTCCGGCACCAGAGGGAGGCGGGATCCTGACGGAGAGCTCGAGCACCTGGTTGCTCCGTGCGGGGGAGTGCTGGGCGAGCGGCGCATCTCTCGGTGGCCGCAGGCAGAAGGAGTTGACGACGTAGCCCCGGGCAGCGCCGCATAATAGTCGGGCTGCCGTTACTAACCGATACGTCAGTATCCGACTTATTTTCTAAGCGAGCGCTGCGCAGCGCCGTTGTCGGTGAGATGACAAAAGAGCAAACGGCGGAGTTCATTGTGCCTCTGAGGATATTGATCCGCGGGTAGAGCGCATCTTGAAGGGGTTGGGAAGTCCTGAACCGCCACTGCAACTGTCGAAGGTTCGGGAGCTTCTCAAGCTTGATCGGATGTTTTACCCGGCTACTGATCCTGGTCTTCTTCCGGAGGCAGTGAGTCGAATTCGAGTGGCATCTATTCACCTATTGCAGACGGCGATTGGGCAGTTGCCTGCGAGGACAACGGCCGACGACGAGCCGGGCTGTTAAAATCCATCGTCCCTCCCTCGCCTTTCACGCCTTCCTAGGATTGCCCCGCTCAATGACCGTCGCCCTCGCAGGACGCGTACCTGCCACCTTTGAGATCAAGAGCGCCAGCCTCCTCCTCGTTTCCCTGCTGCTCAAATCCACCGACCTCGCCGCCCTGGCCGCGGAACTGAAGGAACGCGTTGGCGATATCCCCACCTTTTTCGACAACGACCCGCTGGTGATCGACCTTTCGCTACTGCAGACACAGGGCGAGGCTGCCATTGATTTCCCTGAGTTGCTGCACCTGCTGCGTGCCCACGGGCTCACGCCGGTCGCGCTACGCGGCGGCAGCGAGGAGCAGATGCGGCTGGGGAAACAGATCGGCCTGGCCAGCGCTCCCGAAGCCGCGACAGCGGCCCGGGTGCGCCAACAGGAAAAGTCCGCTGCTCCGGAGCCGGTTCCTGCCGCGATATCCGAACCCCCTTCGCCCTCGGCCCTTGTCATCGACACGCCTCTGCGCTCCGGCCAGCAGATCTATGCCCGCGGGCGCGACCTCGTGGTGATGAGCATGGTCAACCCCGGCGCGGAAGTGATCGCCGATGGGCACATTCACGTCTACGCGCCGCTTCGCGGCAAGGCGATCGCCGGTGCGCGCGGCAACGCCGATGCTCGCATCTTCTCGATGTGCCTGGAGCCCGAACTGATTTCCATCGCCGGCGTTTACCGCACCAGCGAAGTGCCGCTGCCCCGGGAAGTGCTGGGCAAGCCCACGCAGGTGCGGCTCGACGCAGGCGACGGCAAACTCGTCATGACCGCGCTGAAGGCCTGAAATCAGGCTGCCGGCGCGCCACCCCATTCATTCAAAGGATAGACCCCCCCATGGCAACAATCATCGTCGTGACTTCCGGCAAGGGCGGCGTCGGCAAGACGACCACCAGTGCCAGCTTTGCTAGCGGCCTCGCCCTGCGCGGTCACAAGACCGCAGTAATCGACTTCGATGTGGGCCTGCGGAACCTGGACCTCATCATGGGCTGCGAGCGCCGCGTGGTGTACGACCTGATCAACGTGATCCAGGGTGAGGCCAAGCTCAACCAGGCCCTGATCAAGGACAAGCAGTGCGAGAACCTCTTCGTGCTGGCCGCCTCGCAGACCCGAGACAAAGACTCTCTTACCAAGGACGGTGTCGAGCGGGTTCTCAAGGACCTGGCCGCCATGGACTTCGAGTACATCGTCTGTGATTCGCCCGCGGGCATCGAAGCCGGTGCGCTCATGGCGATGCACTTTGCCGACGAGGCGCTGGTGGTCACCAACCCGGAAGTCTCCAGCGTGCGCGACTCAGACCGGATCCTGGGCATCCTGGCCAGCAAGACCAAGCGCGCGATCGAGGGCAAGGAACCCGTCAAGGAGCATCTGCTGATCACCCGTTACAACCCCAGCCGAGTGGACCAGGGCCAGATGCTCTCACTCGAGGACATCAAGGACATCCTGCGCATCAAGCTGATCGGCGTCATCCCCGAGAGCGAAGCGGTGCTGCAGGCGTCTAACCAGGGCATACCTGCGGTGCACATGAAGGGTTCGGACGTGAGCGAGGCCTACAAAGACGTGATCGACCGGTTCCTGGGCGAAGAAAAGCCCATGCGTTTCATCGAGGGTCAGAAGGCCGGGTTCTTCAAACGCCTTTTTGGGGGGAGATAAGGCGCCATGGCGATCTCATTCCTGTCCTTCCTGCTCGGCGAGCGGAAAAAGACGGCCAGCGTGGCCAAGGAGCGACTGCAGATCATCCTGGCGCACGAGCGCAGCGGCCGAAACGCGGCAGCGCCGGACTACCTGCCCGCGCTGCAGCGCGACCTGGTGGCCGTGATTTCCAAATATATAAAAATCAACCCAGAAGACATCAAGGTACACCTGGAGCGCCAGGACAACCTGGAAGTACTGGAAGTCAAGATCGAACTGCCCGAGTCACGGTAGGTGCGTCCTGCGCCGGTGCAGGATTGGCGCATGGCATCTCCGGTCGTGACTGAAATGGTACAGTCAAGCCTTCACGCTCGAACGCCTTGGCTAAGGTACGGTCAGGTTGGTCGCGGTCGTGGAATGCGCGAACGAACACTTCTGCCACGCCGCCGCTGGCGGAGCCCGCGCACGCCCCTACGGGGTGGGCAGTGCCCCGGAGGCGGCGGGGCGCAGGCGGTGGCCACCTGCGTGGCGTGTCACCCCTGAGTCGTCGTCCCCGCAAGAAGACCCCTTCGACCCCTGAGCTGCCCCGCTTGGGCTGCCCCCGGGCTTGGCTGGAGCGGCGTCCGCCGGGGGAAATCCGTCAGAGGGGCGTTTGTCCGCGGGGAGGGTATTGCGCAGCGCCATCCCGGCTGCGCTCGGTTGATCGTAGCCGTCACGCCAGCGGGTGAGGGCTCTACCTGGGCGGCCTTGTCCGCGCGCGGGTGGGCGTTTCGGCCCAGACTCCGGGAGCCAGCAACTCCCTCGAACCAGTCAAGGATGTGAGCCGCGGCGGTGAGGGCTTACCCGCTGGCGCGGCACCAGGAGCCGTGCCACGCAGACGATCTCCAACGGCGTGATGGAGGGCATGAACAATCCGGCAAGGGTAATCATGGAAGGCGCCATTAGGGCGACGCTTGACAGCCCAGGGCGTCGAGACCTTAATGGCCGTGCATCTGGGGCGATGTCGCGTACTTGGCGGACTCCCCGAGGCAATGCGCTCTCGTCGTTTCTACCCGCCACTTTTAAGCGGCAGGGAGTCTGGGGAAGCGCCGTTCCAGCGCCGGCGTCATCCAATCGGAAGATGGAGTACGCTGCGCTTGGGCGCACCGACAGCCCAAGGCTATCGCGACAAAGTAGGTCATCGGCAAGCCAACGACATGCCTATGAGCCGGGGAGGCGGCCTGCATAGGCGTGCTCGCGATCGGGCCGACGATGGCCTTTACCGCACGGTCGGTGAACCGTTAGGAGAAGGCCAGCACGGTTCCGGGATGGGTGCTCTGGTTGTCCTCGATGCGCAGTTCCACCGGTCGGCCGAGGATGCCGCCGGCCTTGTTGATCGCTTCGAGCACCAACGGGAGTCCTTTCACCTGAGAGCGACCGCTTTCGGCGAAGGAGCCCGTAAGCCTGTTGACGACGCCGATCTTGATGGAGTCTGCGGCCTGGACGCCGGAGAGGATGCCCAGGACGATCAAGAAGGTGGCGGTGAGGAGCTTCAGCAGGATTCCCTCCCTGGCGTTGGTGGGTCCGTCTGCTTGCCGGGCACGTCCGGGCGACCCCACCCGGCACCGCGTACACGCCGCTTCGCTGGCCCGCTCCGCTCCGGGCTCGCACCTCTGCCCCCGCCGTGGGCTCCGTCGCCTAGCGCGCACCGGGCGCGAAATCGGACTGCGATGGGGCCTGTCGGCGCTCGGGGAGGCTGGTAGACTACTGCCAGGATAACAAGAGGGGACCGCCGGGTGGGTTAATCGCTCGGCCAGGTTCTCCGAACCCGAGAAATCGATTGAGGAGACGACAAAAATGCGTTCCAGTGCTTCTGCCACAAGCTTGTTCTTCGTGCTGTCCCTGTTCCTGTCCGCCACAGCGGGCGCGACGGTGACGGCGACCTTCGACGATCTGCCCACGCCCCCCGCCGTTGATTCTTCCACCGGCCTGCAGTTCGCCAATGGCAACAGTTCCAACTACAGCGGCGCGCTATGGGATAGCCGATTCCGTGTCACCGGCGATGCCTATCGCGTGGACACCCGCACGCCCGGACCGCTCTATGGCATCCCGCACTCCGGACACTACTTCGCGACCAACGGAGGCGACGGTGCCGGAAACGATGGACTGATCATCAGTACCCCGCAGATTCTGACCGGCGCCTGGTTCGGCCGCAATGAGTACTACGGCTTCGGCAGCGGTTCCGACCAGGTGACCATCAGGGCACTGGATGGCGCCGCGGTGCTGGGCTCGGTCGTGTTCGACCTGCCCGTGGCTCCTGCCGGGCAACCCGGCCCTCTCAGGTTCGTGGACACGAGCGCCTTTCTGGCGCTGCACGGGATCACCGGCTACCGTATCGACCGTCGCGAACTAGGCACCCAGGCGGGCAACTGGGTAGCGGACGATTTCACGTTCGCCTCAGTCGATGAGCCCGCCGTGGTCTGGGCCCTTCCCGGGGGACTGCTGATGCTGGCAGGTTTGCGTCGGCTCCGGGCGAGAGTCGCCCGCGCATAGGCCGGCACGGCTCCGCCAGCGCCGGCCGTTAAGGTCCCTCCGCACCCGCCCGTGACGGTGTCGGGGGCTACTCGGCATGATCCTAGGGGCCGCACGGAACCGGGTACGAGCGGCATCAACAACCGCAATTGCGTCCAGGGCCGTCAATACGGCGCTGCGCAAACGCACCGATCAGCGCTCGCTTGAGCTCGACGAAATCTGTCCGGTGATCGAAGAGGAAGTAAAACAGCAACGCGACAGCCTCACCCCCCGCTGGGCGATGCATTCGAGCTCAACTGGGGCGACACGGACGCCGCGCTGTTCAAGGTCGAGCGCTTGAATTCGGGCGATGCGGGAAGTGTGTACGGCATGGGCCAGGTGGAGTTTCTACTGGCCGCCGGAGGCGCTGGCGTGCCGGTGCTCGCCCCCCATGGCGACGAGTTGAGCGCAGCGTTTGTCCCTGACCAAAGGGGGAGCGCTCAGTCCGAGGCACTGAGGTCGCCAGAGAGGCACGCCGCATCCTCTTTGACGATGGTGAGCAGCCAATCCGAGACGGCCCGGATACGTGGCACGTCACGCATCTCGGCGTGGGTGAGTAGCCACAACTCGCGTGTGAGGACCGGCTCGGGGCCACTGAGCCGCTGCAGGTCCGGTCGACTGTCCGCCAGGAAGCAGGGCAGGATGCCCAGGCCCAACCCACTGGCCACGGCCTGCACCACCGCCCGCAGGCCGTTGGAACGAATCATTAATTGCCGCTCCGTCGCAATGCCGAGCAACCATTGCATCTCGGGCACGTGAAGGAGGCGGTCGTCGTAGCCTACCCAGTCTTTTGCACCCCACAGGACCGGGTCGCCCGGGTCGACGGTCCCGCGCAGCGCGTAAACAGCGAAGCCGCAGTCTGCGAGCTTGGTCGTCACCAGTGGGCCTTCCGCGGGGCGCGCGAGTCGGATCGCCAAGTCCGCCTCCCGACGCCCCAGGCGCAGATTGCGATTGCCCCCGATCAACTCCAAGGCCAGCCGCGGTTGCGCGGACCGCAGGCTGCCAGCGCGCGGGACCAGATAGTCCGAGACCAGGCAAGTCAATGGCGGTGACGCGCACCAGCCCTGCCACCTCGTCCGATCGGTTGCCGGCGACCTGAGCCAGGGCGATCACATCTTCCTCGATACGCCTGCCCAGGCGCAGGGCGGCGACACGGCGGGCGTGGGCGTCCAGCCACCATCAGAGCGTTCGAACAGCTGTGCACCCAGCGCGGCCTCCAGAGCGTGCAGCCGACGCGACACCGTGGTCTGGTCCACTTGGAGTCGGCGGGCGGCCGCGGCCATGGAGCGTTCGCGCTCCACGGCCAGCAGGTACCGGATGTCATCCCATTTCATCATCCCTGCAGTTATGCGGCATCGGGTGGAAAAATTCAGTATTGACGGGGTTTAAAAACCCCGTTACTGTCCGGTTCTTACCCCTAACCGGTTTTTTTTGCGATGCAAGTAGCCATGACGTTGCGCGAGCAACTTGGCTTGCCCGCACCCGCGGGCTCGCTCTCCGCAGCCGCCCTCATCTTGCTCGAATGCCAGAATACCTACCTGCGCGGGGCACTTGCGCTCGAGGGCGCTGAAGCAGCTATTGCCGAAGCCAGCCTGCTGCTTACGCGGGCGCGCGACCTTGGTGCGCCCGTTGTGCATGTCCAGCACCGCGGAGCCCCCGGCTCTGTTTTGGACATCAGCCAGGAGTGCGGACGCATCGCCGAGGCCGTAGAGCCGCGCGGCGATGAACCCGTTATCCTGAAGGGGACCACTGACGCCTTCGCTGGAACGGGGCTACACGAGCTGCTGCAGGGCTTGGGCGCGCAGCGCCTGATCCTGGCAGGGTTCATGACTCACCTCTGCGTCCAGGCCACCGCGCGCAGCGCCTTCGACCTGGGCTATGCCTGCACAATTGTCGCCCGTGCCACCGCCACTCGGGCGTTACGGCACCACTCCGGCAAGGTGCTTTCCGCCCAACAAGTCCAAGAGACGAGCCTGGCCGCAATCGTTGATCTCCACGCACGGGTCGT
Organism: Betaproteobacteria bacterium; assembly: GCA_025356655.1. Classification (GTDB taxonomy): domain Bacteria; phylum Pseudomonadota; class Gammaproteobacteria; order Burkholderiales; family SHXO01; genus SHXO01. The sequence continues at coordinate 31,633 of JANXRW010000074.1, forward strand.
CGACTGGACCGAGGACCTCACGCGCTAAGGTCTCGTTCATCCTCCTGGGCCCGCACCTGCGTGATGGCAGTGGCTTGCTTGGTACTGACACGTTAGCTCAGGTGGGTGCCGCGCCGGCGGTTTGCGCATCACCCCTGCTGAGGACCTGGAGCAGGGCGTTGCGCAGGGGCACCCCTGGCACGAGCCCGAGCGTCCGGGCGAGCTCGTTGACGTGGGACACGACGCCATGCTCCCAACTGTCGGCCGCTTCGCCGATGCGGGCGCTCGTGTGGGCGACGGTCGCCGCGGCGACCCCGCGTGCTTGCAGCATCGCCAGCGCGGCAATGCCGGCACCGTCCTTGCCTACCCCCGCGTCATTGAAGATCACCGCGCGGAGCGGGATTTCCAGCGCGAACTCCCCCGAACTGCTACCGCCGTGAGAAGCGCAAACCACGATGGCACCGCTGTCCTCCGGGGTGAGGCTGGTGATGGAGTCGCTCAGCAGGATCCGACCGGAGTCGCTGCGCAGGATTTCGCGTTTGAGCATCAGGCGGCCCCCCCGTCGCGCCCGCGCCGCTTGAAGTGGTCCAACAGTGCGTGGGCCAGCGCCTGGGGCTGCTCTTCCGGCACAAAGTGCCCGCTGTCGGGGATGACGAGGCCCTGGACGTCGTCGGCAATTTCGCGCAGGGACTGCTCGGGTTCCTGCGCGCGTGCGCGGGCTTCGGTCCTAGCCCCACCCACGCCGAGCACGGGCATTGGCAGGCGGAACCCCGAGGCGAGCAGCGCGCGGTTGTGCGCGACGTTGCGCGGGATGTTTCGGTAGTAAGAGAAGCCCGCACGCAGCGCTCCGGGCTGAGTGTAGGTGCGCAGATACTCATCCACGTCCGCCGGCGCGATGGCCCCGGGGCGCCAGCAGTATTCCTGGTAGAACCAACCCAGGTACTCGCGCTCCCGGCCACTGACCAGGGCCTCCGGCAGATCCGGCGTCATATGGAACGCGTGGTGCCAGCGGCGTCCGCCCTGGGAGATGTCAGGTCCCAGTCCCGGGATGGTAACGTCCACGAGGCAGAGCGTGCGCACCGCGTCGGCGTGCTGGCAGGCCAGCGCGAAGGCCACGGGCCCGCCCCAATCGTGCCCAACCAAGTGGAAGCTGGGTAATCCCATAGGACCCAGCAGGAGTTCTCCGAGGTCGGCTGCCACGGTCTGGGCGTCGTAGCCCTCCGTTGGCCTGCCGTTGTCGCCGAGTCCGCGCAGGTCCGGCGCGATTACGCGGTGCTCCCCTGCCAGCAGGGTCATCACGCGCCGCCACGCGTACGAGGTTTGGGGCCAACCGTGCAGCAGGACCACGGGATCTCCCTGGCCGGCACTCAGGTAGTGGGTGAGGGTTTGCCCAATGCGGGCCCAGCCGTGTTCGATGCTGTGGGCGGTGCTCATCGTCCTGCGCTGGCGTGGAATAGGGGGGGCGTGTCGCGCGCACCTTGCCGTCGTCGGTGGCGTTGCCAAGCCTAGGCGCATCCTAGCGCGGCACGGCCTGGATGCCCAGCCCCAAAAGCGGACCGACGTCGCGGCTAGGCGCATCAGTCCGTTGGTGTGCCCAGCGCCTCCAATAGTGCGCCAGCGCTCTGCGGTGCTGCCCCCGCCTCACGCGGCACGCAGACCTCGAAGAGGGCGCCGCCTTCCGGATGGTTGCGCGCGCCGATGCTCCCCCGGTGTTGGTGCACGATCTTGCGCGCGATGGCCAGCCCGAGTCCGGTACCGCTCACCCGGGATGGGGTGCGCGCCCCCTGGGGGAACTTGTCGAAGATGCGGGAGCACTCCTCGTCCAGGATCTCGATCCCCTGGTCTCGAAAGCCGATGCGCAGCGCAGGGGCGGTGGTGCCGTCCCGGAGTACCAGTTCAACCGCGTCAATGCCGACGGTGATGACGCCATTGTCCGGGGAGAATGCGATGGCGTTTGAGAGCAAGTTCTGGAGCGCATGTTGGAACGCTTGGGCGTCGATCCAGGCATGGGTGTCCGCCGCGCTCACCTGCCGAGATACCCGAAGTCCGCGGTTGGTTGCGAGTACGCAGAGTTCGCTTTCCACGGCGTCGAGCACGGTCCGCACGTCGGTGCGGCAAGCTGAGATCGCCGCGTGGTTCGCCTCGAGCTTCGACAGGTCCAGCAACTGGTCGAGCAAGCGCAGAAGGCGCTCGGCGCTCTGGCCGATGTGATTGAGGTGGCGGCTCAAGCGGGCGCCGTCGCCGGGGGTGCGAGCGCTTCGCTCGAGCGCCAGACCCGCGAAAGACAAGATCGCGTGCATGGGCGTGCGCAGTTCGTGCGAAAGCGTGGCCAGAAACTCGGATTTTGCTGCGTTGGCCTGCTCCGCCGCTTGCCTTGCCAGGTCGAGTTGCGCGGTGCGCTGCGCAACCCGGGCGCTCAAACTCGCTCGTTCCTCGTGCAGTGCTTTGTGGGCGAGGCTGAGTGCGAGTTCGGCCTCCTTACGTTCCGTGATGTCGCGGCCCACCCCCCGATACCCAAGGAAGCGGCCCCGTCCATCAAAAAAGGGGGCTCCCGAGAGGTTGACGTAGTCGATATGGCCGTCGGGGTCCAAGCGAGTGAGTTCGAAGTCCCGGAAGCTCTCGTGCCGCTCCAGCATGGCATCGTGCTCGTCCCATTCGTGCGGGGTCTTGCCAGTGAAGGGGCCCTCGCGCCGGGTCTTGCCCAACATCTTCGCCACGGTCTCCGGGTTTGCCACCCGTGCTCCGCCGCCAATGTGGGAAGTGAGGCGGAAATCACTGTCCTGCTCCCAGTACCAGTCAGAGGAGAGCGCCACGAGGCTGCGAAAACGCTCTTCGCTCGCGCGCAGTCGTTGCCCGGTTTGGTGGTCCTGGGTGACCTCGCGCCCAACGCCGCGGTACCCCAGGAACTCTCTGGATTCGGACAGGACCGGCTCGCCGCTGATCAGAAAGTGACGCTCGGAGGAGGCGCTGCTTAGCAGCAGGTCACGGAAGGGCTCCCGCGCCTCCAGGGTGCGGCGGTGGTGCTCCCGCAGGTCGTCTGATGCCCACAGCAGCGGCAACTCGAAGCGCGTACGCCCCAGTGAGCCGGTGGGCCCCAACAGGTAGTCCCCAGGCGGGTTAACGGAGACGAAGCTGAAACGCAGGTCGCGGTCCTGCTCCCAGTACCAGGTGCCTGAGAGCCCGGCGACGCAGGCGAAGCGCTCAGCCGGTGACTGCCATTGAGCCGGGGGTACCACCTCCCGGTGGAAGCTCACCAATGGCCATGCGGAACCCGCCCTGGGCTCGAGGTCGAGTTCGATCTCCCGAACCGCCTCCGTGGCCGGCAGGCGGATTCGGTAGCGCAGGCGGGTCGGTCGGCCGCTCTCCAAAGCCTCCTGCGCAAGCGCGGCGATGGTTGCCAGGTCGGCAGGTTCCACCTGGGATTCCCAGACGGAGTGAGTGACGCTGCCCAGTCCCTCGAGGCCGCACAGCCGTGCCATGCCGTATTCCCAGCCGCCGAAGCCGGCCACCGGATCGTATTCCCAAAGAGCGGGTTGGCGCCCGAGAGGAGGTTCGCCCAAGGACGCGTCGGGACTGTTGTTGTATTGCTTTTTTCGGGCGAAGTTCATCGATTCGGTGCCGGCAGGTTGAGAAAACAGGTGGTGCGGCCGTGCTCTAGTGATTTCGGTTACAACCCAGTAAAACTTGAGCGCGGGCTCGTTAGTCCGACCAAGCGCTGGCGCGCCCAGCTTGAGACCTGTGGCCGAAACGCAACTATCCAGCGATTGCGTTCACTTAGATGAACGGACGGTGCGTTCCTCTGGGCTCCTCGAGAGATAATCAACCGCCCCTCGCGCTACGCTGCGTGGACCGTGTTGCGTCAGTCGGCCGTTGAGGCCAGCGACGCCTTAGTCTCGGAAAGGCCGAGGGGATTTGAAGTCGCAGCGCCAGCTCCTCTGTGGGATCCAGTGGGCCAAGTGTCGCTCGATGCGTCGCTGGGATCCAGGGCGCTATTTTAGTTCATCGCAGGAGCGTTTCTGGCCGCGACCGACCGCGAGATGGATAGAGCACGCGCCTGACCAGGAAACCAACAGGAGGACGGCGCCTAAGATAGCGCTCCACAGAGGCTGCCCATTGCCTCACCTGACGGGTCGACACACTGAACAAGGTGGGATTCTTTCTCGCTATCTCGCTATTGGTCGGTGCAGGGTCGTCACCCACCACGAGTTCACGGATGAACTGATCCTGCGCATCCGCGATTCTGGTGGGTAACCGGCCCCATCCTATCCGCGGGGCGGCGGCGCGGCAGGTCCGTGAGTGGATGGACTGGACCGATCACCACGGGCGACTGCAGGAGACGAGCCGTCGCATGGCCCTGAACCGCCCTCAGGCGAGGGGGCTCACCAAGCTGCCCGTGGCCCGTGAGCGAAGCTTCGCCTTCCGTGCAGTTGCTCCAATGTTTGAATCTTGCGTCTTCTTTGTCCATTGCCAAAACATTAGGGTGCGGCTCTTTTTAATTGCCCTAAGATCTCAGCCTCGGATCATTTCACCTGCCGCAGGACCGGGACTTCGCGCCCTCGAACCGGCACCACTATACCGTCGGCATAGCGTGCGACGTGGTTGCGTTGGTATTCCTGTTTGATGTGGTACTCCCAGTAGGCGTCGAAGTCGCCG
>JANXRW010000035.1 GCA_025356655.1 Betaproteobacteria bacterium
TCGACTTGGGTGAAGGCGGCCCGGCGACCCCCCGCGCTGGTGTAGGCGACCCTAGCCGGGGGCGCATTGCGCAACACTGTGGATATCTTCCTGCGATTCGGCATGAGACACGCGCTGCGGAATAAAGTGAGCCCCAACACCGTCGCGAGCGAAGGCGAGGGCGGTGGCGCGGCCAATGCCGGTCAAGGCACCGGTGATCAGGATGACGGGGGTGTGCATGGCGATCTCCAGGGGTTGAGGCGGTGAGTACGTGGGATGTACTTTGAACCCTCGGGATGTCGCGCACTAGCCGGCGTTCTAGCCTATGATTAAGTCCATTCAGGCATCAATCGGGCATTGATGGATCGTTTATTCGCCATGCAGACTTTTGTGCGGGTCGTCGAGACCGGTAGCTTTTCTGCCGTAGCGCGCGAACAATCGAGCACACAGAGTGCCGTGAGCAAGCAGGTCGCCGCCCTGGAGCGGCACCTCGGGGCGAAGCTCCTCACGCGTACGACGCGTACGCTGTCGCTGACCGAAGACGGGGAGCGCTATTTCGAACAAGCGCGCCGACTGGTCCTCGAAGTGGGGGAGGTCGAGGCCTCCCTGCGCCGGGAGCAACACTAGCTCATTGGGCCACTGAGGGTCGCCGCACCTGCGGGTTTTGGTGCGCGAGTACTGCAAGCGCACGTGCTAAGTTTCCTGGTCGCGCATCCGGCGGTGCGGATGGAGTTGAAGCTGAACGACGGATTCATCGATCTAGTAGAAAGCGGCATCGATTTGGCGATGCGCATTGGCGAGCTGTCCGACAGTGGCCTCATTGCGCGGCGCATCGGCATCATTGGCCGCGTGGTGGTGGCGAGTCGCGGCGACATCGCTGCGGCAGAGGCGGAACACATGATGCCGCGAGTCCCTGAGGATCTGCGGCACCACCCGTGCATCATCTATACCGAGGCGCGTAGCCCAGGCGTGTGGAGCTTCAACGCACCCGAGGGCTCCCCCGTCTCGGTGCGTCTCAAGGGTGCGCTACAGACCAACGCCGCAGAGATGGTGCGGGCGTCGGTGCCGGGCGGTCTAGGGATTGGGTGTTCTCCGACCTGGCTGGTTCAGGACTTAATCGCTAGTGGCGACGTGGGGCTGATGCTGGCGGATTAGCCGACCCAATCCTCACCTTTGCACTTGGTCAGTCCGCCCGAGCGAAGCCGCACCGCCAAGGTGCGTGCGTTGGCGGACCATTTCGCGACCGCATTGCGCGGGCACGCCCTATGAGTCGAGTGCCAATAAGGCTTCAAGCTCCTCGGCTGAGCGGCAATTGCGCGCCTCGGGCGAGTGTCGCTGGGAAGGACCTGGGTCCCCCGGGGGTGGGGCGTCCCTCGGGGCTATCCGGCTTACGCCAGGCGCCTCGCTCACGCTGCCGGGTTGGGGTAGCGGCATTGGATCTCGCGGATAGCCTCCAGGATGGTCTCATCGAGCACCCGCTGGGCAGCCGCGATGTCCTCGCGCAGTTGCTCCAAGGTGGTGGCGCCAATGATGGATGAGCCCAGGAACCAACGACTCGCCACGTACCCCAGAGAGAGTTCGACGAGGCTCAGGCCCAGGCGGCGGGCAAGCGCCGCGTAGGCGTCGACGGCCTCGGACACCATAGGCTTGCGGAACCGGATGCCGAGGGAATCGAAGAGCGTAAAGCGCGCATCCGCTGGGGCGGCACCGCCTAGATACTTGCCCGAGAGGATGCCCGCGGCGAGCGGGCTGTAGGCGAGGAGGCTCATCTGCTCCCGGAAGAGCGCTTCCGCCAGGTCGTTGTCCACGTTGCGAGAAACCAGGCTATAGCTGTTCTGCAAGGTTGCGGGCCCCGGCAAACCCAGTTCGCTCGCAGCGCGCTGAAACTGGCACACGCCCCAGGCAGTTTCATTGGAGAGCCCATAGTGGCGGATCTTTCCCGCCTTGATCATCGCACCCAGGCCTGCCACCTGCTCGTGGATGGACGGGCCGTCCTTCTCCTTGGAGGGATCGAATTCAGTGCCGCCGAACATGGGAACGTTGCGCTGTGGCCAGTGGATCTGGTAGAGGTCGATGTAGTCGGTCTGCAGGCGGGCGAGGCTGGTGTCCACGGCCTCGGCGATCACCTCCCGGGTGAGATCAGTGCGCCCGCCACGGATCCAATCCCGGCGGCCCGGGCCCGCCACCTTGGTGGCGATGACGAGGGTGTCGCGCGACTGCCGGGCCAGCCAACTCCCCAGGTAGGTCTCGGTGCGCCCTTGGGTCTGACCGTTGGGGGGGACCGGGTACATTTCGGCCGTATCAATGAAGTTGATGCCCTGGGCCACGGCGTAGTCGAGTTGCTCGTGCGCCTGCGCCTCGGTGTTCTGCTGGCCCCAGGTCATGGTGCCCAGGCACACCTTGGACACGCGCAAATCGGTTCGGGGAAGCGTTCGAAATTCCATGGCAGAGACTCCAAATTCAAGTGTTGGGGGCAAACGCGCGACCAAGCGCCTAGCGTAGCGGAAAAAGGCACGCCCGAACGGCCGAGCAGCGCTGGCTCCGACTCAGGGTTAGGCTTCGACCCAGCCGCGCGAGCGCTCCAGGGCGCGGTGCCAACGATGTAGCTTAGCCTCGCGCTGCGCGGCATCGAGTCGCGGCAGAAAGCGCCGCTCCTCACGCCACTGCGCCTGGAGTTGCTCTCGCGATGCGAAGAATCCTGTGGCGAGTCCGGCGAGCATCGCAGCGCCCAGGGCGGTGGTTTCGGTAATTTTTGGGCGTACGATCGGCACGCCGAGCAAGTCTGCTTGCATCTGCATGAGCAGGTCATTACGACTCGCGCCACCATCGACTCGCAACTCCGCCAAGGCGAGCGATGAATCCCGCTGCATGGCCTCGATCACGTCCACGCTCTGGCAGGCGATGCTCTCCAGCGTGGCGCGCGCGATGTGGGCGCGGGTGGTGCCGCGAGTAAGCCCCAACAAGGTGCCACGGGCGTAAGGATCCCAGTGCGGTGCGCCGAGGCCGGTAAAGGCAGGCACCATCTGCACGCCACCGGTGTCGGCGACTTGGTTGGCCAAGGGCTCCACTTGGGCGGCTGACTCGATGATGCCCAGCCCGTCGCGCAACCATTGCACCGCTGCGCCCGCGGTGAACACACTGCCCTCAAGCAGGTACTCCGCGGAACCAGGCGCGGTGCTGCCGAGCGCCCAGCCCAGGGTGGTGAGCAGGTCGTTCTGTGAGGCCATGGGATGGCTGCCCGTGTGCAGCATCAAAAAGCAGCCCGTGCCGTAGGTATTCTTCGCCATGCCCGCTCGCCAGCAGGCTTGCCCAAAAGTTGCCGCCTGTTGATCGCCCGCCATTCCTGCGAGCGGGATCGCCGCACCAAACCACGCCGGGTCCGTGCGCGCCAGCAGCGCGCTGCTGGGTAACACCTCGGGCAGGATCTCGCGAGGCACCTGAAAGTGCTCCAATAGGAGGGGATCCCATTGCAGCGTGTGCAGATTGAGCAACTGGGTGCGCGAGGCGTTGCTCACGTCGGTGATGTGAGCGCCGGTGAGTTTGAACGCAAGCCAACTGTCGATGGTGCCGGCGGCCAACTCACCGCGTTCGGCGCGCGCGCGCGCCTGCGGCACATGGTCCAGTAGCCAGCACAGCTTGGTGCCCGAGAAATAGGCATCGAGCACCAGCCCACTGCGTTCGCGGATGGCCGGCGCGTGGCCAGCGACACGGAGAGCCTCGCAGGCTGCAGCGGTGCGCCGGTCCTGCCACACGATCGCCGGCGCCAGGGGCACCCCGGTCGCCCGATCCCAGAGCACCACCGTCTCGCGCTGGTTGGCGATGCCGATAGCCGCCACGTCCCCACCGGCGGCGCCGGCGGCGGTCAGCGCAGCGCGGGCCACCGCGAGTTGGGTTTCCCAGATCTCCATTGGATCGTGCTCCACCCAGCCCGGATGCGGATAGCTCTGTCGGATCTCGGCCTGCGACCTGCCGCGTGGCTCGCCCTCGCGGTCAAAGACGATGGCACGTGAACTCGTCGTGCCCTGATCAAGGGCCAGGATGTAAGGGCCCATGCGCGGCTTCCTCCTGACAGGTCATCCAATGGGCTAATTCTTCCGCCTGAGCAAGCGTGAGGTGCAATCCGAGCTTGGTCCGGCGCCAAAGAATGTCCTCGGCGGAGCACGCCCACTCCTCGCGCACCAGGTACTCCACTTCGGCCGCGAAAAGACCTGGGGCGATCTCGGGACCCAGCGCTGCGAGGTCCCGGCGTCCGGCGAGCAGCGCGTGGATCCGCGTGCCGTAGGCGCTGGCATAGCGTTGGCGCAGGGCTGTGGGCAGCCAGGGATAGCGGCCTCCCAGATCACGCACCCATTCCGGGAAGCCGCGCACGGCCTCGTTACTGGGGGAGGGGCCCAACAGGTCCCCTCCGGGCAGGCACGCCTGGGCTGTCCACCTGCCGTGAGTGTTCGACAGCCGTCCGGCAATGATATCCACCGCCTCCTCCGCGAGCTTGCGGTAAGTCGTCAATTTGCCACCGAGCACGCTCAGCAGGGGTGGCCCTGCGCCATCGAGTTCCAGGCGGTAGTCTCGGGTAATGGCCGAGGGGTTGCCGGCCGCGTCATCGAGGAGCGGCCGCACACCGGTGTAAGACCACACGACATCCGCGGGCGTGACCGCCGTGCGCAGGTAAGCATTGGCCGCTCGGCAGAGGTAGTCGACCTCCGCGGGACTGACCCGTGCGCTGCCCGGGTCACCCTCATGCTCCACATCCGTTGTACCCAGCAGGGTGTAGCGGCCTTCATAGGGGATGGCGAACACCACGCGGCCGTCGGCGTTCTGCAGGAGATAGGCATCCGCGTGGTCGAAGAGCCGGGGCACGACGAGGTGGCTGCCCCTGATGAGGCGCAACGCGGGGGCCTTCGGTTGCGCTGCCACTTGCGTGAGGAAGCGCCCGGACCAGGGTCCAGCGGCATTGACCAGCGCGCGCGCGCGCACCTCCCACTGTGCACCGTCGGGCGCCCGCAGAAGCGCCACCCAGTGCGCGCCGATGCGCCGCACCTGGACGCACTCCGTTCTGGTGCGCACGTGCGCCCCGCGCTCTGCGGCATCCAGGGCGTTCACAACCACCAAGCGGGCGTCGTCCACCCAGCCGTCCGCGTAGCTGAAGGCGCGCCGCGTACCGGGGCGCAGTGCAGCCCCGGCCGGGTGGTGCTGCAGGTCGAGCAGCGCCGAGGGCTCCAGCAACTGGCGTGGGGCCAAGCGGTCGTAGAGAAAAAGTCCGGCCCAGATCATCCAGGCGGGCCGCTGGCCAGGGCCGTGGGGTAGCACGAAGCGCAGTGGCCGAATGAGGTGGGGTGCGGCTCGAAGAAGGACTTCGCGCTCCCGCAAGGCCTTGCGCACCATGCCGAACTCGAAATGCTCCAGGTAGCGCAGGCCGCCATGGATCAGCTTCGTGGAGGCCGATGAGGTATGCGCCCCCAAGTCATCGCGCTCGCACAGCAACGTGGAGAGGCCGCGGCCGGCGGCGTCGCGGGCAATGCCCGCACCGTTGATCCCGCCACCCACCACGACGAGGTCGTAGTCCGCGCTGGGGCGGGGAACCATTCTCACTGCGCAAGCTCTGGGGGCAGTATCCAGTTGTGCAAGGCGAGACCCCCATCGACCACCACGGTCGTACCGGTTACGTAGCGCGAGAAGCGCTCGGCCAACAGGGCCACCGCCATGTCGGCTACCTCCTCAGGCTTGCCCAATCGTCCCAGGCTGGTGCAGGCCGCAAGGCGCGCCAAGCCTGCCCCCGCGGCGTCGAACCCGCCGCCGGGGATGGCCCCTGGGGCAATCGCGTTCACGCGGATTCCGTGCGGGCCCAGCGCGCGCGCCAGTTCCCGCACCAACTGGGTCTGGCCTGCCTTGGCAGCGCCGTAGTGGGGAAGGTTCCGGGGGGTATGCGCGTGCAACGAGGTAATGAACAGCATGCGCCCGGAGAGCTTGTTGCGGATCATCTCCTTTGCCACCGCCCGGGCCAGTTCGAAGCCCGATCCCAGATTGACCTGCAGCATGGCGTTCCAGGTTTCCTCGGTCACGCTGAACCAGTCGTCGCACTCCCGGCGCCGGGGGCTCGCGCTATGGACGAACACCGAGAGCGGACCCGCCAGCGCCTGGGCCTGGCCATGCAAAACCGCCGCCTCGCCGGCTCGACTGAGATCCGCGGGCAGGAAATGCGCCGGCGAACCCGCCTCGCGCAAGGACTGGGCCGCCGCTTCACCCCCCTCGACATCGATGTCAGTGAGGACGAGATGTGCGCCCTCGGCCGCCAGCGCCCGGGCCACCGCAAGCCCGATCCCTCCGGCCGCGCCCGTGACCAGTGCGCGGTCCCCTTGCAACAAGTCGCCCATGTCCAATCCCCGCCCGTTGCTGCGCCGAGCCTCAGGCCTTGCGCAGGAATGCTGCCTTCCGCAGAAAGCTGCCGCCGTCCAAGCGGCAATCGACCTCGTGGTCTCCCGCCACGATCCGGATGCTCTTCACCTTAGTGCCCATTTTCAGCGTCGTGGAGGAGCCCTTGACCTTGAGGTCCTTGACCAGCACCCCCGAGTCCCCGTCCTGGAGTGCATTGCCCACTGCGTCGCGCACGCTCACCCCCTCGGACTCAGCCGTCGGCGTATCCGGTTGCGCGGGCCACTCGAGGGCACAGTCCGGGGACAGGAGCCTATTGTCGTCCGGGTAGGTGAATTGGGTGGCGCACTTCGGACAGGGAGGAAGCGTGAACATGAGGGGTGAGCACCAAGAAACAAACTGCGGGCAGTATAGCCTCGCCCACGGGTCAGCCGCCCGCCACCCCCTGGGTGTTCAGGTACAGGGCGTAGACGCTGTGGCTTGCCGCCATGAACAGCCGGTTGCGGTGAGTACCCCCGAAGCAGACGTTGGCACAGCGTTCGGGTAGCGCAATGCGGCCGATGAGGCGACCCGCGGGATTGTAGATGTGTACCCCGTCGAGCGCGGCGCTGCCCATGCCCCAGCCCATCCAAAGGTTGCCGTCCACATCGCAGCGCATGCCATCGGGTGTACCTTCGTCCACGTCGATGAAGCTACGTCGGTGTTGCAGGCGCCTGCCGCCGACGACGTCGAAGGCGTAGACGTTGCGGGGCAGGGCGGATTCCACCACGTAGAGGATGGACTCATCGGGCGAAAAGCACAGCCCGTTGGGCCGGTCCACCGTGTCGGCGACCACCTCGAGGGCCCCGCTGTCGCCATCGATGCGGTAGATCAGGGTGGGCAATTCCTGCACAGCCGGCGCGCCCTCGTAGTGAGAGAGCAGCCCGAAGGGAGGGTCGGTGAACCAGATCGAGCCGTCGGACTTGACGACCGCGTCATTGGGGGAGTTCAGGCGCTTGCCGTCCCACTCCTGCGCTAGCACGGTGATGGTTCCGTCGTACTCGGTGCGGGTCACCCGGCGCGCCCCGTGCTCGCAAGTAATCAGGCGCCCCTGGCGGTCGCGGGTGTTGCCGTTGGCGAAGTGGGAGGGCTTCCGGAACACGCTGACCCCCCCAGTCTCCTCCTCCCATTTGAGCATGCGGTTGTTCGGGATGTCGCTCCAGAGCAGGCAACGGATGTCACCGAACCACACGGGGCCCTCGGCCCAGCGCAGACCGGTGGCGATGCGTTCGACCCCTGCGAGTGCAAGGCGGTAGCGCAGGAAGCTCTGGTCGAGCACGATAACGGCCGGGTCGGGATAGCGGGCACTGGTCTGCCAGGGCGCCGTCCTGGGGTCCTGCGTGTCAAGGGGATTCATGGTGACTCCAGTCATTGTTGGAAAACGCAGGGGGGAGGGTGGCGCCGCGCAAGCTCGTCGCCGTGAGCGCGGCTTAGCCGGCCTCGCTCCACCGGGCCTGGGCACCGAAGCGGGCAAGCAGCGGCAAGCAGGCCGGCCCGAGAAGGGCGGCGACCTTCGTGAGGGCATCGGCCACCAGACAACTGGGCGCTGCGACGCTGACCTGGTCAAGCCCCGTCCAGGGCTCGCCGGTTAGGGGATCAAAAATCTGGCCCAGCGAATCGGCCGACCCTGGGCCGTTGCGCCGCGGGGCTGCCGAGGTAGCCACCGCGCCGCAGCGCAATCGGGCGAGCGCGCGAGGGCCCCTGCGGGTTCGCAGTTCGATCAGTTCTTCACCCCTGCCGAAGCGGCGCAGATCGCCGCCGGCGTTCACTAGGCCATGGGTGCATCCCGCGCGGCGCAGGCGCCAGATGGCGCAATCCACGGCGAAGCCCTTGGCAATCCCACCGAGATCCACGAGCAATGGTCTCCTGAAGGCGACCCGTCGGCCAGGCAACAGGTCCACATCGCGCCAACTGCCCTTGAAACCCATGGCGAGCCCTCCGTGCGTGGGGAGCAACCCGGCGCTCACCAGGCGGGGGGCGACGCAAACGTCGAATTGTCCGGCGCTGGCCCGGCTGATGCGCTGGGCGTGAGCCAGTACCAGGAAGGTCCAGGGATGAACGGTAACGGGCCCGCTCGCCGCGTCGCGGTTCAGCCGGGTCAACTCACTGTCCGGGGCGTGGAAGCTCATCAGCCGCTCGACGAGGTCCACGGCCGCTAGCGCCGCATTGAGCGCGGGTCCGAGGGTCGCTTCATGAGCAGCGCCGGCCTTGATCTGCAGCAGGGTACCCAAGGCGGGTCGGGCCCGCCTCGCCTCGACGCCGAGCGGGCGGGTGTGCAAGGGGCTGTTGCTGGACGCCATAGTGATTGTGGGCAGGAGCCGATGGTGGGTAGGAGAAGGGCCGCAACCAGACTCGTCGATCATATCGCGTCCACGGTCCAGGGTAGGGTCGAGCGCATCGGCACGGACGGGCCTTGCCCCGCCCACCGGCTGGGGCGGGAGGGAGCAGACAGGCGGTCTGGTTGGATCGCCGCCCGCTACGCCAAGGAAGTCCGAGGAATATGCTTAGAACTATTGGTTCCGTATTTACGGGCGGCGCGCTGGTATGGTAGGCGCCCCATCGGATAGTCAGAACAAGGATACAGTCATGGCAACGAACACGAGCACCGTCGATAACGGCGTCAACGTCACCGCCCTCCTGGGCGCGCGCGAGGCGCTGGGCAAGGCGCCAGAGGCGGCGCAGTTCAAGTGGCGGGCCAGCTGCAAGTGGGTCAAAGGGACCCACAGCCGTTCGACAATCGAGGGCTATTACGGCTTGGGCGCGGAGCAGAAGCACCGCCGGGCCTTCGAGTTCGATGCCGACCACCCCGATGTGTTTGCCTCCGAGGACCAGGGCGCAACACCCGTGGAGTTGGTGCTCGCCGGCTTGGCGAGCTGCCTGACCGCGGGTGTGGCAGCGGTCGCGCAGATGCGCCAGATCCAGTTGCGTTCAGTCTCGGCGACGCTGGAAGCGGGCATGGACATCCGCGGCATCCTGGGCGCCGATGCCGACGTGCGTAACGGTTTCGACGGTGTGAAGGTCACCTACGAAATCGACGCGGACGCCTCGCCCGAAGACATCCGGGCGCTGGTCGCGCAATCGCAGAAGCGCTCCGCGGTCTACGACATCCTCACCAATCCCACCAACGTTACGGTCGAGGTGAAGTGAACGACGGCGCGCTGCGCGATGCACGACGGCATGTCGCTGTCGTTGTGATCGGGGCCGGCCATGCCGGCTTAGCCATGAGCTACTGGCTCTCTCGCCGCGGCGTGGACCACATCGTCCTCGAGCGCGGCGAGGTGGCCCACACCTGGAAGACCGAGCGGTGGGATTCGCTGCGGCTGCTCACCCCCAATTGGCAGAGCCGCCTACCGGGTTCGAGCCACGAGGAGCAGGATCCGGACGGATTCCGGACGATGCCGGAGACCGTGGCTTTCCTGGAGGCGTACGCGCGCCAGGTGGCCCCGCCGCTCTACACCCGCACGCGGGTGGATGCGGTGCGCCCCGCCTCGCGCGGCTACGAAGTCGACACGGACCAAGGCTCCTGGGCCTGCGACGCGGTGGTGCTGGCCACCGGTGCCTGCAATCGGCCCGCTATCCCTGCTGTGGCCGCCGCGCTGCCGGCCGGGATCGAGTCGGTGAGTCCGCTGCAGTATCGCAATCCGGACGCGCTGCCCGAGGGCGGAGTTCTGGTGGTGGGCGCCTCTGCCAGCGGTGTTCAACTGGCGGAGGAACTCCAGGCCGCAGGGCGCCAGGTCACCCTGTGCGTGGGCGAGCATGTGCGTGTGCCGCGCACCTATCGGGGACGCGACATCCAGTGGTGGATGGACGCCACTGGCCTGATGGACCAGCGTTACGAGGAACTCGACGACCTCGAGCGGGCCCGCAACGTGGCCTCCTTGCAGTTAGCGGGCAATCCTGATCGACGACCGGTGGATATCAACGCGCTCAGCGCGCAAGGCGTGCGAGTGGCGGGTCGGCTGGTGGGTGTTTCGCAGGGGAAGCTTCAATTCTCTGGCTCGCTACGCAACGTTTGCGAATTAGCTGACCTCAAACTGGTTCGCCTGCTGAAGAGCATCGACGAGTGGGCTACGGCACGAGGCATGAATGGTGCGCTGCCGGCAGCAGAACGGCCCAGCCCCACACACGTGGAGGCCTCGCCCCCGCTGATCCTGGATCTGGCGCGCAGCGGGATCCAGAGCGTCCTCTGGGCCACCGGATTCCGCCCCGACTACCGTTGGCTGCAGGTGCCCGTGCTCGATGCCAAGGGCCGCATCCTCCACGACGGCGGAGTGGTGCGTGCCCCGGGACTCTACGTGCTGGGGCTACCCTTCCTGCGTCGGCGTAAATCCACATTGATCGATGGCGCCGGAGGCGACGCGGAGGAACTGAGCGCCCACCTGCTCACCCACCTGGCAAGTGCCGCCCGGGCAGTGCAGGGCGCCTGAGCCCCGGGCTTCAATGCGCAAAAAAAATCCCCCGGAGCCGAAGAGCGCCGGGGGCGGAAGACCCGATTTGATCGGGACGGAGACCGACAGACGGGGACCGGGCTGTCAGCGGTAAGGGGGTTGCGTCGCGCCCGACCCCGGGACCTAGTTCCCGAAGCCTTGCGCGGCTTGCAATGGTAGAGAGCTTCCTCCTCCTGTCTTAACGCAAACTTACGCATATTCTATGTGCAATGCGAGGCGCTGCGCCACAATGAGGACGGCCACTCACCTGCGGGTCAGCGCCTGCGCTCGGCCCCCCAGGGCAGGGGAGCCGTCATCGTCACGGGGCTGTCACAGATGCCCGTGTAAACTGCCTACCTGTTCGGCTGGTGGCAGCCGTCGTATCGGGTGATGCGTCTCCATGGCGGAAGTCTTTGGTCTGTTTCCCACGCCCTTCATGCGCATTGCGCAGGTGTTGGGGCCCTCGCTGGTCGGCGCACTGGTAGAGCACTTCGTCGCTAGCGCACAGGTCGCCAACAACGCATCGCCCAATCTCTCTCATACCGCCTTGTTGCAGCCGGGCGATAGTCCGCTGCTCGTGGAGGCGGCAAGCCGCATCGCGCCGCACCTCTCGGAATTCGGCGCGCTGCTCTTCGGGGAGCGCCTGCCCTGGTCGCTCAAAGAGGTCTGGGTGAACGTGCTTGATCAGGGGGGACGCCAAGCCATGCACAACCACGCCAACAGCTTCATCTCCGGAGTGCTCTACCTCACGCCGACCCATGCCGACTCGCGCACGGTCTTCATGAAAGCTCCAGGCGGGGTGGATTTCTCCTTCAAGAACGACCACGCCGGCGTGGTCACCGGACCGTACAACGCCGAAAAATGGATCAGCCCCCAGCCGGATCCGGGCGACATGGTGCTATTCCCCAGTTATCTCATGCATGCGGTGCCGCCCAACCAAGGCGAACGACGCATCACCGTGGCGTTCAATGCCATCCCGACCGCCTTGGAATCCTGGGGCTATCGGATCGCTTTCAGCGGCTGACATGGCCATTGCCGGGCCCTCGACCGAAGGCCTCGGGCGCCCCGGGGCTGCGGGCCCGAGCACCGCAGGCTGGTACGTCGCCCTGGCCCTCATGGTCGCCTCCGGGTTTGCCGGCCTGGGTTATCAGATCATCTGGACCCAGCAAAGTGCCCTCTGGCTAGGCCACGAGTCAGCCTCTGTGCTCGCTGTGCTGAGCGCGTTCTTCGGCGGCATCGCGTTGGGCGCTTGGTTTCTTGCGCCGCGCGTGGAGGCGAGCCGCCGCCCGGCGCGCTGGTACGCGGCCTGCGAGGTGTTGACGGGCGGCTGGGCGCTCCTGCTGAGCGCGCTCGCGGCACCGGTGAGCGCCGGGCTGCTCGGACTCATCGGGACCCAACCGAGCCCCTCGTGGCACTGGACGGCGGCCTTCGGTGGCAGCCTGCTCCTGCTCCTGCCGGCTACCGTCGCCATGGGTGCGACGCTACCAGCCATGGAACGCGTCCTGTCAGCCCTACGACCACAGCGCGCCGGCATCGCCTCGCTGTACGCGGCCAACACTCTGGGCGCTGTCCTCGGCGTGCTCGCCACGGCGTTCTGGCTGGTCCCGCGCTTTGGCTTGACCCGTAGCGCTGCTGCCTGCGCGCTACTCAATTTTTTGTGTGCTGCCGCGGCTCTCCGACTGGAAGGCCAGCCGCCACCAGTGCCGGCCCGCGCTAAGGATGAGTCGGCCCTCGGCCTCTATGTGCTGTTCGCTTTCACCGGGCTCCTGGGAATTGGCTACGAAGTACTCGTGGTGCGCGTCCTGAGTCAGGTTGCTGAGAACACCGTCTACACCTTCGCCCTGCTACTCGCGGTGTATCTGGTGGGAACCGCGCTAGGCGCCGCCGCTTACGACCGCTGGCTCCTGCGCGCGGCCGCCCCTCGACGCTTGGAGCAGCGGCTATCGCAGGCGGTGGCGGCAGCCTGTCTGTTGGGGATGCTGGCTCTGGGCCGCGCGCAGGCGGGCATGGTCGGGGCTGCGGACTGGTTAGGCGGCGGCATGGGGGGCGCGCTCGGGGCGGAGGCGGCCCTGGCCGCGGCGGCTTTTCTGCTGCCTGCCGCCGCCATGGGAGCGCTGTTCAGCCACTTGGCGCTAGGCGCGCGCGTGCGCGGTGTGAGCCTGGGGCGGGCGCTGGGGGCCAATACCCTGGGGGCCTGCGCCGCTCCCGCACTCTTCGGCGTCATGCTTGTACCCGGCATCGGTGCGCGCCTGGCACTGCTGTGGGTGGTGGCGGGCTATCTCGGGATATCACGCCCGCGGGCGCGCTCCCTGTCGACCTGGGCGGTGGGCTTCCTTTTTGCCGGCGTGCTCTATCTGGGCCCCTCGCTCAGTATCGTGGACGTCCCCGAAGGCGGCCGCGTGGTGAGCCTCCAGGAAGGGGTGATGGCAGCCGTCAGTGTAGTGGAGGATGCCCAGGGGGTCGCCCGCCTGCGCATCGACAACCGCCAGCAGGAGGGCAGTAGTGCGACGCTCTTCGCCGATGCGCGCCAAGCGCTGCTCCCCCTGCTGTTGCACCCGGCGCCCCGCCGGGCGTTGTTCCTGGGCTTGGGGACCAGCGTCACCGCGGCCTCGGCGGCGGAGGATCGGGCGTTACAAGTCACCGCCGTGGAGTTGCTGCCGGAAGTCATTGAGGCGTCCGCCTCCTTCCGGGAGCGCTTCGATCGCGATGGCAATGGCGCACGATTGCGCATCTTAAATGCAGACGCTCGACGCTTCGTGCGCACCACGCCCGAGCATTACGACCTGATCGTCTCGGACAACTTCCATCCGGCCCGCAGCGGCTCGGGGTCTCTCTACACGGTTGAGCATTTCCGGGCCGTGGGCGAGCGACTCGCAGTGGGCGGGATCTTCTGTCAGTGGCTGCCGCTGCATCAGCTGGACCTGTATACCCTGCGCAGCATCACACGCAGCTTCCTCGCCGTGTACCCAGGCGCCTGGGCCATGCTCGCGACCAATAGCCTGGAGACCCCGGTGGTCGGGTTGGTGGGGCGCGTCGGCACGCACGGATTTGCGCTGCCAGAACTGCGCAGTCGGCTCGCGAGCGCTGCAGTGCCGGGCCCGGCGGCGGCCTTTGGCATCGACGACGACTTGGCACTGCTGGGGTCTTTCATCGCTGGGCCTGGGTCTCTGGCTAAGTTCTCCGCTGGCGCACCCTTGAACACCGATGATCATCCCGTGGTGGCCTACCAGGCGCCGCGCATCACCTATGCGCCGGACTCGCGCCCGCGTGATCGCCTGGCCGCGTTGTTGCGCGAAGTAACGATTTCCCCGGAGGACTTACTCGTCCCCCCTTCGGAGGCTGCATGGTCCGCCCGGCTCGCTGCCTACTGGCGCGCGCGCGGGCAGTTCCTCGAGGCGGGACGGGACGTTCGCCCCACGGGCGACGTCCGCGGCATGCTAGGGCAGGTGCGCGAGCCGCTGCTGGCCGTATTGCGAACCAGCCCGGACTTCCACCCGGCCTTCGACCCCTTGCTGCAGATGGCTGTGGCCTTGAGCGGCGTCGACCCGCAGGCTGCCCGGGCGCTGCTCAACGAGTTGCGGGGCCTCGTGCCCGACCGGCCCGAACTGGCGCCGGCGCTAGGCGCGCTTCCGCCCCTGACGCGCTAGCGCAGGCGCCATCCGCCGCGACCCAGGGCGGGTACCAGGAAGGCAGCCGCCATCAGTGCCGCCGCCCAGACCGGAAGAACGGGAACGTCACCGCTTTCTGCAATCGACTCGATCAGGAACTCGAAGCCGTAGGTTGCCGGCCCGCCCGTGTCCTGCACCCAGAAGGCGTAGGTGGCGCTGGGCAGGGGAGGGCTCACGCCGATCAGCATGGCCGGGAGAATGTCCGTATCGATCTGGTCGGGCGCATAGTGCGTGTAACCCAATAGGTTGGACACCCCGCCGCCCGTCGGAGTGACCAGGATCTGGGGACCGGACTCGATAGCCAGGAAGGAGGCCCCGCCGGAGACGGTGGTGTTGCCTAGGAGTCTGATCGAGCGCAGCGTATAACCGGACGGAACATTAATCTTGAAGTAGTCCCGGTCAACGCCCTGGCCACTATTGCCCGTGCTGCCCAGGACGATATTTTTGCCCGGAACTACGGACACAAGCGTTGGAGCGAAGCGATCGTTGGAGAGATCGCCGCTCACCGCTTCATTCCACCCGGCGGCCTGGGCGCCCAGCGGCGCCAGGCAGAACAAGGCGCCCAGCATGACCCGGTAGGCTGAGTTCATTCCTCCCCCTTGTGCATTCGATTAGCTGACGACGGCCGCAGTAGCACTAACCCGCGGCTGCAGGCTAACCTACGCCCATGACGCTGGTGCTAAGGCACCCGCAGTCCGGCAGTCCCGGTCCTCCGCGGAGGGTGCCCGGGACCCGCTCCCTCCGGGCTTCTGGCGCTAGCCGAGAATGGCGATCACGCGCAGCCCCGACCAGTAAGCCGCGACACCGCCGACAAGGTAGAGCACTGGGCTGCGCAGCTCTGCCAGCGCAGGCCAGCGCATGGCGACACGCCACAGGCCCCAGGCCAGGGCTACGGTCAGGAGTTGCCCCAGTTCCACGCCCACGTTGAAGGTGAGTAGGGCCACCGGAATGTGATGCTCCGGCAGACCGATATCCTTCAGCGCGCCGGCGAATCCCAAACCATGCACGAGTCCGAAGAGGAAGGCCACCAGCGCGGGCCAGCGTCGAGCGAGCGTCATCTCCCGGCCGAGTGCCTCCCTCATCACGAGCACGATGGACAGGGCAATGCAGGCTTCTACGGGCGCGCTGCGCAGGACGAGCCAGCCCAGCGCCGCGCTGGCCAGAGTCAGGCTGTGCGCAGCGGTGAACGCGGTGATGGTCCACAGTAGCCGGCGATTGAAGCCCACCAGGAACAACAGGCCGATGACGAAGAGCAGGTGGTCGATCCCCGTTAGGATGTGCTCCAACCCAAGCAAGGTGTAGGCGCTGACGATCTCGCCCGCACCGCGGCGGTCATCGGCTGACCCGAACAGCTGCACAGAGGGCTGCCCGGCGGACAGGGTATAAACGTATTCCTGTCCATCGAGCCAAGTCACCCGCACCAGCGCGGCGGAGTAGCCCCGGCCGACGCCCTCCATGGTCAGCCGGCCCTTTAGCCCCTGCGGGCCGCAGTGCAGGACCAAGGGTTCGACCCGGCAGGTCTCCGGCCAGCGCGGGGTCATCACCTCTGCGGGCGGTCGCTTCTCCGTCATGCTCCACTGCCAGAGAAAGTCACCCGGCGCGATCTCGCGCACCTGCATCTCCGCCATGCTCATCTCGTGAGCGCCAACGGGCGAGGCGGCCAGCCAAAGGCCCAGCAGGGCCAGAAGGCGCACTAGCGGCATCATTTGCCTGACTCGTACTTGATTGCGTATTTCTTGCCCAGTGAACGCACGGCCGCAGTGCGCACCTCGGCCATGGTGGCGTCAGTCCAGTCTTGGCGCACGGCGCCCGCAACTGCCTCGAAAGTGGCAGGCCGAGGTGCGCTGATGGCATTGAGCAAGATGGCGCGCCACCCGTCCTTGGTCTGCTGGGCGCGCCAGACACCCACGGGGGAAGCCTCTAAGGCCTTGGTGAAGGGATCGCCATAGCTCTGCAGCAGATTGGAGCGGGGCCGGCCCTTGAACACCCGCAGATCGGCCTTGGCATCGCCCGAGGTGTTCGCGTTCAACGTGTCCACGAAGCGGCGCACGGCCGCTTCAGAGTTGTCGCCAACGAGCACGGCCTCTTGGAAGTCGTAGCGGCCCGGCTCGTCGTACTTGTTTCGGTGCTTGTCGAACCACTCGCGCAGGACTTTTTCATCCGCAGGGGGCAGTTTTAGGTTGGCTTCGATGATGCTAAGTGCCTTGAAAATGACCCGATCACGGATCCCTTGATCGCCCTTGTCGACCTGCAGTGCGAGCCCCTCGCGGAAGAGAAGCTCATTGTCTAGCCATACCTGGCGCAGCGCAGCGAGTTCGGCGGCATTGGGGGCACGGCCACGAGAGGCGCTAAAGAGCCGGTTGGCCTCCACATCGACCTCGGAGCCGACGATGATCGTGCGGGCGTCGCTGGTCCGATCGACGATGAAATGATCGGCGGCGAATAAGATTGCGCCGAGGATGAGGAAATGCACGAGCGGTTCACGCAACCAGCCTGGCAGGTTCATGGCGGGCCCGCTGCGGGCGGCTTCGTTAGAGTGGGCAGCCGTCAGGGTAGGCATGGGAAGGTTCGTTCTCGGTTAGGTGAAAAACGGCAAGGTACCGCGCGAGACAACCGCGCGGTACCTTGCCTTGGAGCGGGACTCTGGCGCTTAGAGCCTTACTTCACGCCAGCGATCGCCACCGATCCGTTGACCTGGATGTAGATCGGGTTGGCATAGAACCACAGATCGCTCCACGCGGCCACGTCGAAGGACACCGCCTTATGACCGGCAATCGGGCTGGGCGCGGTTGCCGTGGCCAGATGGCTCGGGCAGCCGTCGATCGTCAGACCGTTGGTCAGCACCGCAGGCGGCGTGACGCTGGGCACCACGTCGCAGGGGATCATCAGCTTGGTGGTGTCGTTCGCGTTGGTGAAGAGGTCCGGGAGCGGGTTACCGCTCGCATCGGTCTCGAAGGGCGTTGACGGCGGCAGGTTGGTGCCACGCAGACGAACGTACTGGGAGGCCTGGACCGCGGGGATGCGCACGGACATCTTCAGGAACTGGGTCTGGTCCACCGAGGAGGTGGCCGTTGTCCAGGGGGTGGTGGCACTCCAGGTCTTCAGGATCGACGTGGAGGTGTTCTTCGCTGCGGCCGGTACGGCGCCTAGGCCAGCGATGTTCCCGTTGGCATCGAGCCAAGCGGCGTTGACGGGCCAGGCTCCGGAGTAGTCCGCGGCACCCGGGGTCTTGTAACCAGTGACGCGGCCGCCGATCAGGTCCACGTGGTCCAGCACCGGCGCATTGATCGGCAGCGTGACGCCGTTCTGGGCCAGCGACGGGTTAGCGAAGGTGTAGGGAGCGTTGTTGGTACCGGCAGGATCGCGCAGCGCCACGGCCACGACGATGTCCATGCCAGGACGCACGACGAGCTTCTCGCCCATGGTGGCGCATCCGCTGACGTCCGTGTCCGTGCCGTTGACTGCCGCGTTGAGCGCGAGGTTCTCGACCAGCACATTGGACCGGAAGCCCAGGCCGCTCGGCGTGGAGCTGCAGGCGACGAAGGCCAGACGGTCGATCAGCTGGCCGCTGGAAGTGAAGACGTTGCCCGTGCGCAGCCCGTCGACGATCATCTGCGGCGTCAGCTTCGTCGCCGCAATGCCATTGCGCACCATCGTGTAGTTGCGCTGGTA
>JANXRW010000094.1 GCA_025356655.1 Betaproteobacteria bacterium
CAGCGGCACGGCCAGGAAGGGCTTGGTAGCCCCCTGCGGCTGGCCAGGCAACTGCTGCCCCCGGAGTATCCGTCCGGCCCGGCGCAAAAGGGTGTTCGGGGCCACACCACGCGGTTGACCGAAGGCACGGGCCGACAATCCCGATGCCTTGAACTCCACCACCTGGCGCTGCCAGTCCTCTTCGCTTCGCATTCCCCGCAGGGCCCCGGCCCCGCGCCGCTGGCCGCCACCGAGTTCTTCGTCGCTCATCGCCATCACCTCCTCACTATGGATAGGAGGCTCCAGCTTCTATCAGTCCGGTAGCCGACTCAATCCGTGCATCTCCGGACAGGACCCCGAGGACGTGGATTACCGGACGCTTACCTTGCAACAACAAAGCCGAGTACGCCGAGCCGCGGTGTCACATGCTGCAGGAGTGGGCCAACATGGTCGATTCCTGGGTGGAAGGCGGGAGCTACGCGCCTGCGCTGCTGGCAAGCAACACAGTGATGCCGCTCCTGAGTGCCTCGGTCTGAGTCATTTTGCGTCAGGTTGTCAGTTGACAACCTGACGATTCATCCCCATACTGGGGATCATGAATGGCCCGTCCCTCTCATCCGAAGAAGGAGGTCGAAGAGGCGCTGTTGGGTCGCAAGTTATTTCGCTGGGCCACCGGCTTTTTGTCTCGGTTTCATTCCCCGGAAAATCTGACCGCCTAGTGAAATATTGCGGGCCCTCAGGGTCGGCCTGGTTCAACAGGGTGTCGGTGAAGTGCCCCCTTCGCTCCGACCTTGCCACCAAAGCCAGCAGTGCCCCTGCAGAGCATTGCGCCCTCGACTTGGGTGAAGGCGGTCCGGCGACCCCCGGCGCTGGTTTAGGCGACCCTAGCCGAGGGCGCATTGCGCAACACTGTGGATATCTTCCTGCGATTCGGCATGAGACACGCGTTGCGGAATAAAGTGAGCCCCAACAGGCGCTCAAGCACGCGGAAACGCAAGGCTGGCGCGTCACGGTCGGCGGCAGTCACGACTGGGGCAGGATCTACTGCCCCTACAACGACGATGAGTGCCGCTGCGGCGAGTTTTGCGTCACCAGCGTGTGGAGCACGCCGAAGAATCCTGGTAACCATGCCCGAGCGCTACGGCGCGTCGTGGACAACTGCACAACGCACAGGCGACGAAACGAAGCTGACGCCTCAGCCGAGGAATGACGTATGGAATACACCTTCACCCTGAAGTACCAGCTTGCCGAGTACGACAGCGATGCCGATGTGCTGGTGGAGCGTTTGGGTGAAGCTGGCTGCGATGACGCCTTGGTGGGCATCGGGCAGCCGGGCCGCCTGGCGCTTGAGTTCACCCGCGAAGCTGAGAGCGCACAGGTCGCAGTGCGAAGTGCGCTGGCCGACGTGAAGCGTGCCGTCCCCTTGGCGAAGCTGGTGGAGGCGGCGCCGGATTTCGTCGGTCTGACCGATGTTGCCGAACGGGTGGGCGTGTCGCGTCAGGCGATGCGTAAGCTGATGCTCTCTCATGCCGCCACCTTTCCCACACCCGTACACGAGGGCAGCGCCTCGATCTGGCACCTGGCCGAGGTCCTGAGCTGGCTGGAAGAGAAGGGCGGTTATGCCCTTGAGCGAAAGATGCTGGAAACCGCGCGTGCGGCGTTGGAAGTGAATCTGGCCAAGGAAGTTCACCGACTGCCTGTGGCAGCGGCGCGCGAGCTGAAGCTGTTGATCGCCTGACTACGGTTGCTATCGAGCGATTGCATTGCGCACGGGTCGGCGCTTGCGCTGTCTGACATCAGGTCCGGTCGACTTGGTTGCGTCACCGGAACGCGATGCCCGCTTGCGCGTTTCGACCCAGGCTTCGACTTCCTCAAGGTCACATACGACGCAGCGAGCAGTGAGATTGAACCGACGTGGTGTTGGGGCTCACTTTATTCCGCAGCGCGTGTCTCATGCCGAATCGCAGGAAGATATCCACAGTGTTGCGCAATGCGCCCCCCCGGCTAGGGTCGCCTACACCAGCGCTGGGGGTCGCCGGACCGCCTTCACCCAAGTCGAGGGCGCAATGCTCTGCAGGGGCACTGCAGGCTTTGGTGGCAAGCTCGGAGCGAAAGGGGGCACGTCACCGACACCCTGCTGAACCAGACCGACCCTGAGGGCCCACAATATTTCACTAGGCGGTCAGATTTTCCGGGGAATGAAACCGAGACAAAAAGCCGGTGGCCCAGCGAAATAACTTGCGATCCAACACCAGCCGGGCGGAGCGCCGGGGGCACGCTCGGCGCGCGTCGCAGGTGGGGTTCACTTTTGGGTTAACCACGCGGTAGGCCCTCGTGTTGGACGACGCGGTCGAGTGCCAACTCGAAGAGCGCTCGCGAGGCGCCCGCCACTTGCTGCAGGTAGGCATGCAACTGCGCATCGTCAGGACTGCGGTTGCTACAGCCTGCGCTGTAGGCCTCGAAACTGGCGATCTGCAGCAGCAGCTCCGCAACATGGCGCGGGCATTCGCAGGCAAGGGTGGGCGAGAGGCCCGCGATTGCCGTCAGCGTGGCGTCATCGAAGCGGCGGGGTGCCACCGCAATCGATGGACGGGCTGCCTTCGATGCCTGCCGAGGAGCGGGTTCGGCGGCGCGCGCCGACAGGCCTGCTTCGATCGACGCGAGCCAAGTGCCCAGCGCTGCATCGTCCGCAGGCTCTCGGATCAACGCAGCGCCTTCATCCCTCAAAGCCTTCGTCGCGGCGGATCCCGCAAAGCGATACACCACCGCGACCTGCCGAGCTCGGCAGGCTTGTTGAGCGGCGCGAAGCTCGGGCGGCACCTCAGGGCCCAGTTCCGGTGCGTACCAGAGGAGCAAGTCGGCCGCTGTTCCCGAAGTCGCAAGCGCTGCTTCTGCCAATGACTCGAACACGGCGACCCGCTGAACGGTGTGCGCTAGGCATTGAGCAGTAGCCGGGCGCTGAAGCCGCGCCGCCAGTGCCGGCCCCACCACCACCACCCGCAGCGCGTCTGCTCCGCGCCTAAGTCGGTTTCTCGCGCCCGGTGCTCTGCCATCGGCTCCGATAGACACCTCGTGTAGTTGCGACGCGTCTAGCCCGGCGATCGAGCCGATCGCATGGCCTTGCTCGGTCAATTGGCGCAGTAGCAGCACGCGCTGTACGTCGGCAGGCGAGTAGAGCCGATGCCCTGAAGGCGCGGTCGTGGGCTGCACTGCCTGGTATCGCTGTTCCCAGATGCGCAGGGTCGCCACGGGCATGTGCGCCATTCGCGCCACCGCGGCGCTGCGGAAGGTGGGACCGAAGATGACTGGTAGCGTTGGTGCGAGAAGTTGTTTGTTAGGCTTCATAGTGAGTGTGAGTATAAATTGCGTCCTATTATAGGTATTAAATCTCGGTCATTTTGTGATTTGAGTTGAGATTGAGGTTATTTTCGGTATGATTGCGGCCATGGAAAACGACACCCAACCGAAACCAACGCGCTACGACGACGGCGAATGCCCGGTCTTTTCGCGCGCGGTGGCGACGTACCGGAGACAACGCGGGGGCGATGGTCTGTGCTGGGTGGACGTGACCCGCCGGGAGGTGGCAGACCTAGGCTCTGGCTTGACCCGGGCAGCAGCGCTCGCATGCCCACATCTGCGCCCGCCCCATGACGGCCTATTGGACGGCGCCGCGGCTTTTGCGGCGCTGTGGAGCGCCTTGCCACGCCGGTCCTGGCTCGGGCAGCTCTGGTTCGGGTATGGGTTTGCGGATGCTGGAGGCGGGCTACCGGGCCCTACAGATAGCCTGGCTAGTCTGGCGCGGACGGGTCTACAGGCGATGGCAGTTGTCTGCGCCAGAGCCCTGGCAAGGGCCGGCATGAGGGGTAGCGCGACCGGCCGGGAGTATTTCAACTGCATCAGTGCTTCCGGACGGGGTGGTGTCCAGCCGATGCGCTGTCAGCGCGTGATGAAGCCCTTCCGGCAGGCGCAATTTACCGCGCGCATCCCCGCGCGCTGCGGAGTCCCCGGGTCATCGGCGGATTTTCGGATTCTTGGTTTGAATTACTGCGACGTGTGCTCCGTGCCGTCGTTGCGCGGGAGCGCCGGGTGTTGGGGCTCACTTTATTCCACTGCTTCCGTCGCACGGTAATCCGCGAGTGCTGGCGAGCGTGGTCGCGGATTACGTCCCCGAGTGGGGCAATGTGAGACGGGGGAGTAGAGCGAGACTGGGGGTCGCTCAGAAC
>JANXRW010000138.1 GCA_025356655.1 Betaproteobacteria bacterium
TAGCGCTTTGGCCACCGCGCGCCCGCAGAGCAAGATCGCTCGGGTCGAGGCTCTGCCACGCCACCAGAGTTGCGCCCGGCCGGGGCCACGCGGCGGTGGGTGTCGGGTGTAGGCCTTTGTCCAGAGTGGGCCTGAGTCAGACCGTTGAGGCCTCGATCGGTGGCCAGCCGGCGCGATTCTGTTGCCCGGGGTGCCTCGCGGTGGCGCAGGCGATCTGCGCAAGCGGGCTCGAGGGCTACTATCAGGCGCGCACCGCTTTCGCGTCCACAGCATCCTCCGGCACGGACCAGGCCCTGGCGCACTACGACCTGCCGGAGATCCAGCAGGCTTTATGTGAGATCGTAGGCGACTTGGGCAGCGAGCGCGAGGTGAGCTTGCTGCTCGACGGCATGACCTGCAGTGCCTGCCTGTGGCTGATCGAGAGCACGCTGGCGGCGCAGGCCGGGGTGAGCGCGGTGGAAGTGAACTTCGTCACGGCCCGGGCCCGCCTGCGCTGGTCTCCGGCCCTCACCGAGTTGTCGACCCTGCTCGCGGCCGTGCGCCAGATCGGTTATCGGGCCTATCCCAGTCAGTCGGCGGAGGCTGAGCGGGCGCGCCAGCGCGAAAGCCGCAGGCGTCTGTGGCGCCTCTTCGTCGCTGGCTTCGGCATGATGCAGGTGATGATGCTCGCCGTGGCCACCTACTTGGCCCAGGACGGCACCATGTCCCCGGACATCCTCAAACTGCTGCGCGGGGCCAGCCTCGTCTTGAGCGTTCCGGTGATCGGATTTTCCGCGGAACCGTTCTTCCGCGGTGCGCTGCGCGACCTGCGCCTGCGTCGCCTGGGCATGGATGTGCCCGTGGCCCTGGGAATCGCTATTGCGACGATGGCGAGCGTGCAGGCTATGTTGACCGGGGTGGGTCAGGTCTACTTCGATTCCGTGACGATGTTCATCTTCTTCCTCCTGGGCGGACGGCTTCTGGAGGCTGGTGCCCGCGAGCGTGCCAGCGCGGCCCTCGACTATCTTGAACGGTGCCGGCCCCAGGTGTGCGAGCGCTATGCCTCCTGGCCCGAGTCGGGCGATTTGGAACAAGTCCCGGTGTTGGCACTTCGTCCCGGGGACCGATTACTCGTGCGCCCCGGGCAACTCGTACCCGCCGACGGTCGCGTCCTCGAGGGCAGCACGGAGGTTGACGAGGCCTTGCTCACTGGCGAGTCCCTGCCCATGCCGCGCGGGGTCGGGGCTCGGTTACTGGAGGGGTCGGTCAACCGGGGAAGTCCGGTGGTGCTGGAGGTGGAGGCGGTGGGCGAGCGGACCCACGCGGGACTGTTGCGTCGTTTGCTGGCGCGCGCGACGTCCGAGCGCCCCCGTTTGGTGCGCAGCGCCGACCGTGTCGCGGGCTGGCTCGTGGGAATCATCCTTCTCGTCGCGTTGGCAGGGTTCGCCGCCTGGTACCCCGTGGACCCGCACCGCGCCCTTGCCGTTGCGGTCGCCGTGCTCGTAGTGAGTTGCCCCTGTGCGTTCTCCTTGGCTACTCCCGTGGCACTCGCGGTGGCCACCGGACGACTCGCGCGCCGAGGCGTCGTGCTCACTCGCGGACATGCCTTGGAGAGCTTGGCTCGAGCCACGCACGTGGCTTTCGACAAGACCGGGACGCTCACTCGGGGTGAACTATCGGTCACCGCGGTGCGCGGGCTAGAGGGATTGTCCCCGGGCCGTGCGCTGGCGCTCGCCCGAGCCCTGTCAGTAAGGTCCGAGCACCCCATCGCGCGCGCCATCGTCCGCTACGGCGAGGACGTCCCGGCGCTGCCGGTGGAGAGCCGAACGCAGGTGGCGGGACAGGGGATCGAGGCGTGGGTCGATGGCCGGCGGTTCCGCCTGGGGCGCTGGGAGTTTGTGGCGACCCTGGGCGGGCTGCCACCGCAACCGACGGATTTGCCGCCGTCGACCCTGGCTTGGTTGGGGGGGGGAGGCGGCGGGGGGGGCGATTTTTGAGCTGGCCGATTGCCTCCGGCCCGAGGCACGCGAGATGGTGGAGACCTTGCACGCTGCCGGCAAGCAGGTCCTGATCCTGAGCGGCGACCGTGCGGCGCCAGTGCAGGCACTTGCGCAGCGGCTCGGCATCGATGACTGGCGCTGGGGCTTGAGCGCCGAGGACAAGCGCGACGCCGTGGTCAAGCTTCAGGCCGAGGGTGCCGTCGTGGCGATGGTGGGCGACGGCGTGAACGATGCGCTGGTGCTTGCGCGGGCGGAACTCTCCGTGGCGATGGGTTCTGGCGCCGAGCTTGCTCAGGCCGGCGCTGACATCGTGCTCCTGGGCGGTCAACTTGATCGGTTCTCCGATGCCCTGGGGGTTTCCCGGCAGACGTTGCGCGTCATTACGCAGAACCTCCGCTGGGCTGCTGCCTACAACCTAGTGGCGTTGCCCGTCGCGCTGAGCGGGTGGATGCCGCCCTGGTTGGCTGGGCTTGGCATGGCGGCGAGTTCCCTTGGGGTGGTTCTCAATGCGCTGCGGCTACACGGCCCCGCGCCTCGGCTCAGGGCCCTCGAGCCGGGCCTCCCGGACCCGGTCCGGGTCTGACGCGCCGTGGACATCCTCTACCTCTTGATTCCCCTCAGCGTCGTGCTGGTGTTCGCCATCGGCCTGATTAAAGTGGATCCGTATTTCAGGACAGCGGTTTAAGCTGTGTGCTGATCATGAGAGCGAGAAGAAATGACTGAAGCGAAGAAGCGCAAGGTACATACGCCAGAGTTCAAGGCCAAGGTTGGTCTTGAGGCGTTGCGAGGGGT
>JANXRW010000139.1 GCA_025356655.1 Betaproteobacteria bacterium
TAGCGCTTTGGCCACCGCGCGCCCGCAGAGCAAGATCGCTCGGGTCGAGGCTCTGCCACGCCACCAGAGTTGCGCCCGGCCGGGGCCACGCGGCGGTGGGTGTCGGGTGTAGGCCTTTGTCCAGAGTGGGCCTGAGTCAGAAGCGGCGCAGGGCGGCGTTGACGGTGTTTTCGCTCATGGGGCGGCCATTGGTGCGCGCACCGGGGAATACGTACTGGCCATGCCCGGTCAGCGGCTTCAACTCGCGCATGACTTCGATGGCCTGGGTGGATAACGAGACGATGTGCTGCTCGCGCATTTTCATTCGCGCGGCGGGGATGCGCCAGTCGGCGCCGTCGAGATCGAACTCGGTCCACTCGGCCCGCCGCAGTTCGCCCGGACGCACGAACACGAGGGGAGCGAGGCGCAGGGCGCACTTGATGACGAGGGAGCCTTCGTAGCCGTCGATCGCGCGCAGCAGTTCGCCGATGGCTTTCGGCTCGACGATGGAGGCAAGGTGCGTTTCCCGGGCCGGCGCCAGTGCGCCGCGCAGATCGCCCGTGGGGTCGCGCTCGGCGCGGCCGGTGGCTACTGCGTAGCGAAATACCTGCCCGCAGTTCTGCGACGCGCGGTGTGCGGTCTCGATCGCGCCGCGTGCCTCGATGCGCCTGAGTACGGACAGCAGTTCGCTCGCGGCGATGTCCGCCATAGGCCGCGCGCCGATCCACGGGAAGATGTCCCGTTCGAGCCGGCGGAGGATCTTGCTGGAGTGGTTGGCGGCCCAGGAAGGGGAGAGCTTGGCGAACCACTCGCGCGCGATGACTTCAAAGCTGTTGGCGGCTCGGTCGCCTTTGGCCGCCTTGATCGCCTTGCGCTGCTCGCCCGGATCGACGTCATTCGCCAGCAGCTTGCGCGCGTCATCGCGCCGATCGCGGGCCGACTTCAGGCTCACGTCGGGATAGACGCCGAAGGACAGGCGCTTCTCCTTCCCGTCGAAGCGGTACTTCCAACGCCACCATTTCCCGCCGGCGGGGCTGACTTCGAGGTACAGGCCCCCGCCATCGAATAGCCTGACGGTCTTGGCCTGCGGTTTGGCGGAGTGGACTGCGATATCGGTTAACGGCATGTGGGGGCAACTCCCTGTCGCTACTTCCCTGTTGCCTCAAAAGTTGCCCCACTCGTGGGGGCAGCTTTGGGCGGAAGGCACGCAACCATGCCGGACAATGTACAGAAAAAAGCCCACTGTTTCCAGTGGGTTGCCGGACTTTTTCGGAATGCCTCGGAACATCAATTGGTGGTGTAACACGGAACCGAACCCGCGTCCGTCATCTGAGCCAGATACGAAAGCGAACCCATTGTAGGTGCCCACCTGTACGGAACGAGCATTTCGGGAATCCGGGCGACCAACGCTACGCCAGCTCGGACAACCATAAACACACCCATTCACACCCATTCTTGGACGCCTTCACCACCCGCTCGGCCTGGATGCCACTTGCCTTGGTCCCATTTTGGGACTACACTTCGACCCATGCGAGTGATTGCCGTGTCTACCCTTCGGGCCTTCTGGGAGCGCTACCCCGACGCCGAGCAGCCGCTGAAGGCTTGGTACGAGGAGGCCACCAGTGCGAGCTGGAGCCAGCCCGCGGACATCAAGGCGCAGTACCGCAGCGCCAGCGTGCTGAAGAACCGTCGCGTGGTCTTCAACATCAAAGGTAATGACTACCGGCTGATCGTGGCCATTGCGTACAAGCTGCAGATCGTCTACGTGAAGTTTGTCGGCACCCACAAAGAGTACGACGCAGTGGACGCAGAAACCATCGACTCGGCCTGACCGGCCACGGAGGAAAACATGGACATCCGCCCTATCCACACCGAAGCAGACTACAAGGCCACTCTCAAAGAGATTTCGGCCTTGATGGAGTCCGACCCTGACCTGGGCACGCCGGAGGGTGATCGCCTGGACATCCTGGCCACGCTGGTGCAAGCCTACGAGGCCAAGCACGTACCCATCATCGCGCCAGATCCGGTGGAAGCCATCAAATTCCGGATGGATCAGAGCGGTTTGTCCGTCAAAGATCTTGAGCCGATCATTGGCAAGAGCAACCGCGTCTACGAAGTCCTGAGCCGCAAGCGCCCACTGACACTGGCCATGATCCGCAGACTGCACAAAAGCCTGGGCATCCCGGCCGATGTGCTGATTGCGGAGACGGCTGCAGGGTGATCACCGAACACTGAGCTTGGCTTCTACGGTGAACAGCGTTGTCATGGGGTCATCTGTTCAGGAGAAAAAGAGGCTCTATTGATTTCCGAGTGGGTGCTGGTGGCATGAATGCCTGAGGCTACGGCCGCCTCCTTGCCTGCCACAGTTGCCCGGCCGGGGCAGAATCGGGCTTTCAACCCTCGACTGGG
Organism: Betaproteobacteria bacterium; assembly: GCA_025356655.1. Taxonomy (GTDB): domain Bacteria; phylum Pseudomonadota; class Gammaproteobacteria; order Burkholderiales; family SHXO01; genus SHXO01. The sequence continues at coordinate 2,389 of JANXRW010000139.1, forward strand.
AAGCCCCGCCATGAGCAACCAACTGTTCGCCGCCGCCCTCGGCATCTCGGAGCCCTGGTACGTCCGGGGCGTAGACTTCGACGCTGCGCAGAACTCCCTGACCATCGACGTGGATTTCACCGCCGGTAGCCGATTTGCGCACCCCGAGGCGTCCGGACAGCACCCGGTGCACGACACCGAGGTCAAGCGCTACCGACACCTGAATTTTTTCCAGCACGAGTGCTTTCTTCAGGTGCGGGTGCCACGGGTAAAGCTCCCCGACGGGCGAGTGCTGCAGGCGGCGCCAGCGTGGATGGGCAAGCTCTCGGGGTTCACCTTGC
>JANXRW010000142.1 GCA_025356655.1 Betaproteobacteria bacterium
ACTCACGCGGCATGGCTGGATCAGGGTTGCCCCCATTGTCCAAAATTCCCCACTGCTGCCTCCCGTAGGAGTCTGGGCCGTGTCTCAGTCCCAGTGTGGCTGATCATCCTCTCAGACCAGCTACCGATCGTCGCCTTGGTAGGCCTTTACCCCACCAACTAGCTAATCGGACATCGGCCGCTCCTCAAGCGTGAGGCCTTGCGGTCCCCCACTTTGCTCCTCAGAGATCATGCGGTATTAGCCTACCTTTCGGTAGGTTATCCCCCACTCAAGGATACGTTCCGATGCATTACTCACCCGTTCGCCACTCGCCACCAGGGTTACCCCCGTGCTGCCGTTCGACTTGCATGTGTAAAGCATGCCGCCAGCGTTCAATCTGAGCCAGGATCAAACTCTTCAGTTTAATCTCTGCTCCGCAATTACCTGTCGGTCTACGTCGGTGGATAAATCCACCAGCGCTTTCCAACTTGTTTTCGCGGGCACTTCCGATAATTCAAAACTCATGGCGCACCCACGTCTTTCGCACGTTCTCACAGAACTTTCGTCCCGAAATTCCGTAGCGAAATCAGTAAGGCTGCCCGGAAGCGCCCACACCTATCGGCTGTTCAAATTTTTAAAGAGCTGTCCCGTCACGCGCTTGCTTTGCAGTCCGTGCGCCACGGGAGGAACGGATTATACGGATGCAAAAGCGGACGTCAAGCATTCCGCAAAACTTTCGTCTTTTAGGCTCGACGGCACGGCATGGCACCAGCTCAGGCGAGCGCGACCCGGGCGAAACGGCGCTTACCCACCTGGAGAATCACGGTGGTGCCGCGCTGCAGCAGCAGGGCTTTGTCGGAGACCTTGGCCCCGTCCACGCGCACGCCCCCCGCATCGATGGCGCGCAGCGCCTCAGAGGTGCTGGCGGTCAACCCAATCCGTCGCAGCACCTGGCTGAGCCGCAGGTCCTCCCCCTGAAGCTTCAAGTGGTGCTCCTGGATATCCTCTGGCAACTGGCCCTGCCGGAACCGTGCCTCGAACTGGGCGTTCGCGTGCTCGGCGGCCTGCGCTCCATGAAACCGCGCGACGATCTCGCGGGCGAGCAGAACCTTTATATCCCGTGGATTTCGCCCCTGCTGTGTTTCCTGGCGCCAGCCCTCGATGACGGAGCCGGACTCCAGCGATAGCAGCTCCAGATAACGCCACATCAAGGGATCCGAAATGGACATCAGCTTGCCGAAGATCTCCCCTGCGGGCTCGTTTATACCCACGTAATTGCCCAGAGACTTGGACATCTTATTCACCCCGTCCAACCCTTCCAGCAGGGGCATGGTTAAGATGCACTGCGGCGGTTGCCCGAAGTGCTTCTGCAGTTCCCTGCCCACGAGCAGATTGAACTTCTGGTCCGTGCCCCCCAACTCCAGATCCGCCCGCAGGGCGACGGAGTCGTAACCCTGCACCAGCGGATACAGGAACTCATGGATGGCAATGGGTTGGTTCCCCCGGTAGCGCTTGCCGAAATCATCCCGCTCGAGCATCCGGGCTACGGTATGAGTAGAGGCCAGTTTGATCAGGTCTCCGGCGCTCTGGCGCCCCATCCAAGTCGAGTTGAAAGCCACTTCGGTGCGATCAGGGTCCAGGAGCTTGAAAACCTGCTCTTTATAAGTGCGCGCGTTCGCCTCGACCTGGTCGGGTGACAGCGGGGGCCGTGTGGCGTTCTTCCCGGTCGGATCTCCAATGAGGCCGGTAAAATCCCCAATCAAGAAGATGATGTGGTGCCCCAGGTCCTGCAGTTGCCGGAGCTTGGTGATGAGCACCGTGTGCCCGAGATGTAGGTCCGGCGCCGTCGGGTCGAACCCAGCCTTGATGCGCAGGGGCCGGCCCAGGGCCAGCTTGGCGGCCATTTCTTGCTCGACGAGCAGTTCCTCGCAGCCCCGTTTGATGATGTCGAGGTTGCTCTCGACGGAACTCATCAGCGCATCACCATAAAGAAGCGTGCGCCACCGCCGTTAACCCAGGTAAGAAGTGCCCGCAGGGGGCACGGGCATGAACTATGCGTTTTCATGAAATCCGTTAAATGCAGTTTTCTTGCAACCGTGTAAAATGTGCGCCTCGTGGAGTGGTCAGGAAACGGATCCCATTGAGGTGTCGCCACGATTAGCCGCCAAGAAGCCAAGGAAAACCAACATTCTAGCCGAAACAGACGAGCAACTCCGCCGCCGCCGCAGCCGTTTATGGCTCGTGGGACTTCTGAGCCTGCCCCTAATTGGTGCGGTCGCCGCCTTCGGAATCGCTCCCAACACCATAACGGAGCCCGTGACCCTGCGCGAAGTGGTTGACGATCTGGCGCTGGAGGTGCCCGCTTCAGAGGTGTCCACCGACGAGCCGTTCTGGCGTGAGGAGCGAATTCAGCGCGGCGATACGGTGGCATCGCTCCTCTCCAGGCTTCAGGTCGACGATGCTGAAGCGCTGCGCTTCCTCCGGTCGTCCGAGCGCGTACGGCCGCTTTACCAACTGGTCCCCGGCCGCATCCTGCGAGCAGTCACCAAGGCCTCCGGTGAATTGGTGTCGCTTCGCTATGCCACCAGCGACGGGACAGAACTACGGGTCGAGCGCACGGACATCGGATTCAAGGCCACGCAGCGTGTCCTGGAGATGGAACGGCGGCTGGTGATGAGTTCGGGGGAAATTCACAGTTCGCTTTTTGCAGCCATGGACAGCGCGGGCTTGGGCGACCACGTGGCCACGCAACTGGCAGACATATTCTCCGCGGAGATCGACTTCAACCGGGATCTGCGTCCAGGGGACCGGTTCTCGGTGGTGTTCGAGGCGTTTTACCACGAGGGGGAATTCGTTCGCACGGGCCGCATCGTAGGCAGCGAGTTCATCTCCCGCGGCACCCGGCACCGGGCCGTCTACTTCCCTGACGGCGCAGGTGGCGGCTACTTCACGCCCGAGGGGCGTAACCTCAAGCGGGCCTTTCTGCGCTCACCACTGGAGTTCTCCCGTATCAGTTCGGGCTTCAGTGAATCGAGGCTCCACCCGGTACTGAACGTCTGGCGCGCGCATCGCGGCGTGGACTATGCGGCCCCGACGGGAACTCGCGTACGTAGCACAGCCGACGGTGAGATCATCTTCGCGGGTCATCAAAGCGGCTACGGCAATGTGGTCGTGGTGCGGCACCGCAGCGGCTATGCCACGGCCTACGGGCACCTTTCGGGCTTTTCCCGCGGGCTTCATACTGGCCAGCGCATTGGCCAAGGCGACGTGATCGGCTATGTGGGAATGACAGGGCTCGCCACCGGTCCTCACCTTCACTACGAGTTTCGGGTCAACGGCGTGCATCAGAATCCCCTGCGCATGGCCACACCGGGGGGCGAGCCCATTACACCCGGACGTCGCCCGCAGTTCGAGGGCGCGGTCGCGCAGATGCTGGAGCGCCTGGACCTGATCCGAGGCATGAATCTGGCACTGGTCAACTGACCCTGCCCACCCAGCTACACCGCGGGCCCTACATCCTGGGGCTCATGTCTGGCACCAGCCTCGACGGCGTGGATGCCGTCGCAGTGGATTTCGGTCGCGCCCCCTGGAGGCTCGCCGGCTCGATCTACCGCCCCTACCCGCCGGCGCTTCGCCAGCAGTTCGCTGACATCCAGCAGCCGGGCTTTGACGAATTCAACCGTGGGGGGCTATTGGCGGGCGACCTGTGCCGCGAGTACGCTCGGGCGGTGGCCGGCCTGCTCAGCGCGGCCGGAATCTCCCCTCTGCAGGTCGCGGCCATTGGCTGTCACGGACAGACCTTACGCCACCAGCCCGGCCTCGGGTACACGCTGCAACTAATGAATGGCGGACTGCTAGCGGAGCTGAGCGGGTGCCCGGTGATCTGCGATTTCCGCAGCAGAGATGTCGCTGCGGGCGGCCAGGGCGCACCACTCGTTCCAGCCTTCCACCAAGCGGCCTTCGCGCACCCGTCGCGGCATCGGGCGCTGGTCAACATCGGCGGCATTGCCAATATTACGGACCTGGCTCCCGGGCGCGCCGTCAGCGGATTCGACTGCGGCCCCGGCAACGTGCTGCTCGACGGATGGGCGGAGCGGCATTTAGGCGCGCCCTATGACGGCGGCGGTCAATTCGCGCGGCGCGGGGTTGTTGATTCCGCTCTCCTGAAGCGCCTGCTGGCCGAGCCCTTCCTCCAAATGCCACCTCCCAAGAGCACGGGACGCGAAACCTTCAATCTGGATTGGGTGGAACGGTCTTTGCGCAACGGGCTCAGGCCCCAGGACGTGCAGGCCACATTGCTTGAGGTCACGGTAGTGGCCATCGGGCAAGCGTTGCGGCGCTATTGCGAAGGGACGGAGGAACTCTACGTCTGCGGTGGGGGTGCGCACAACTTGCGGTTGATGGAGCGACTGGCGGAGACCCTTCCCGGCGTGCGGCTCGCTCCGAGCGATGAACTAGGAATCGCCGCCGACTGGGTAGAGGCCTTCGCATTTGCTTGGCTGGCCAAGCAACACCTAGACGGAGCGGCGGGAAACGTCCCTTCGGTCACCGGGGCCGCTGGCCCCCGGGTGCTGGGTGCACTCTATCCGGCCTGAGGCCGTGTGATCCTTGGTCGGACGGCCTTAGGCGGAGAACGACGAGCCGCAACCGCAGGTGGAAGTCGCATTGGGGTTCTTGATGACGAACTGAGCCCCCTCGATACCGTCCGTGTAATCGATTTCTGCGCCGACTAAATACTGGTAGCTCATGGGATCGATCAGCAACGTCACGCCGTTCTTGACCATGGCCGTGTCGTCCTCGCTGACCGCCTCGTCAAACGTGAACCCGTATTGGAAGCCGGAGCAACCGCCGCCCGTAACGAACACGCGCAGTTTGAGTTCTTCGTTCCCTTCCTCGTCGATCAGTTCGCGAACCTTGTTAGCTGCACTGTCGGTGAAGATCAGCGGGCTGGGTATTTCCGACATGGCGTTCATTGTTCTGCTCCCGGTTTACCCGCTATTAGATCAGTATGCGCCCCATCCATCGGGGGGTCAACGCCCTCAGGCGCTCTGGGCAACGCCAGCAGCGTGGCGGAATGGGTTCCGTCCTCGTGCACGAGCCGCCCTTGTACCACTGCGCCGACCTGGATCTCAAGGCTGCGGTAGTGCACGTCGCCTTGGACCTTGGCGTGCACCTGCAATTCCAAGTACTCCGTTGCATGCACGGGCCCCAGGACTGCGCCATTGATCAGCGCATGGGACACATGGATCTCGCCCTCGATCCGCGCCTTCTCACTGAGCACCAGCGTCGCCGGCTCGCCGCCAGTGGATCGCACGTTCCCCTTCACCCAGCCATCCACGCGCAGGCCGCCCGTGAAGGACAGGTCGCCGTCGACCACGGTGCCGTGCCCCACGAGGCTGTCAATGCGGGCCTTGGGCTTGTTCGATCCACCTCCGAACATTGGAGCGCCTCCCTTTAGGATAGGTTAACGATTTGGGACGATACCGGTGTATCCCCACCGTTTTCAAACACGCGTACTTGTACGCGCTTGACCACTGCAGCTCGCGGGACGTTGAAGGTCCCTTCGATGCGCTGGTAAAGCCGGAAGCTCAAGGTGTAGCCCGGGGACTCCCGCCGCGCCGGGAGGACCAGGACCTGAGTCCGCCCTTCCTGCTCCAAATCCACCACCAACTCGAGCCGCCCCTCAAAACCTGGCCCACGGCTTCGGGTGTGCACCAAGAGGAAGCGATAACGCAACTCCCCGGGCAAGGCCTGGGGCTCGACCCGCAAACGGTTGATCCGGACGGCGCCGGCGGCGTCCCGGCGGCCTAGCCCCAGGGTCTGAAAAAAAGCCAGATCTTCCTTGAGCAGTGCGTTTTCATCGGCCTGCGCCTTTAACTGAGCAGACAGATTGGCCTGGGTGGCATGTTCAATTTCCAGTTGGCGTTCCAGGGCCGCGGGGCGCAGCGGCGTCTCTGACTCAGCGGCCGCCAGCGGCTGCACGCCACCGGTAGGCTGTGCATGTCGCCCTAGCGCATAGCCTGCCCCGAGGGCTAATGTCAGGCAAAGGGCCAGGGCCAACCCAATCAGCGCCCAAGCGGCACCAGAGAGCTCCTGGCGGATGGCGACGGGGCCGGCTCTCAGACTGAAGCCAACTCTGCGCGAGCGAGCCACTCAGGGTAGCAGGGCAACCTGCTCGAGGCCGGAGGTCTCGGCCAGGTCAAACATGATGTTCATGTTCTGCACCGCCTGCCCGGCCGCCCCCTTGACCAGGTTATCGATCACCGAGAGCACGACCACCATGTCCGCCCCTTGTGGCCGATGCACCGCGAGCCTGCAGGTATTGGCGCCGCGGACGCCACGGGTCTCGGGATGGCTCCCGACCGGCATCACGTCCACGAAGGGTTCACCCCGGTAGCGTTCCTCATAGAGGGCCTGGAGGTCGGTGACCTGAGTCTGGCGCGCGTAGAGGGTCGCATGAATACCCCGGATCGCCGGCGTCAGATGCGGCACGAAGGTAAGCCCGACGTCGCTTCCCCGCAGCATAGAAAGTCCCTGCCGGATCTCCGGCAGATGCCGGTGGCCAGGCACGCCGTAGGCCTTGAAGCTGTCCGCTGCCTCCGCGAAGAGGCTGTGGGTTTCCGCCTTTCGGCCAGCGCCGCTCACCCCGGACTTGGCGTCGGCAATGAGTTGGCCCGCATCGACCACACCCGCCTCGAGCAGGGGCAGGAACCCCAACTGAACGGCCGTCGGGTAGCACCCCGGATTTGCAACTAGCCGTGCCGTACGGATCTGCTCGCGGTTCATCTCGGGCAAACCGTAGACCGCTTCACCGAGCAGTTCCGGGCAGGCGTGAGGCTCCCCATACCACTGCGTCCAGAGCGCAGCATCGCGCAGGCGGAAATCTGCCGCCAGGTCAATCACGCGCACACCGGACGCCAGCAGTTCGGGAACCTGCCGCATAGCCACCCCCGTGGGAGTCGCGAAAAAGACCAAATCGCAGGTCTGCAACTGTGCCGTGGCTGGATCAGAGAATGCCAGGTCCAGATGCCCGCGAAGGTTCTGAAACATCGTGGCGACGGGTATCCCCGCCTCCTTCCGCGAGGTGATGGCCACCAGTTCGACTGCGGGATGGCGAGACAGTAGCCGCAGCAACTCCACTCCCGTATAGCCGGTTCCGCCAACGATAGCCGCGCGAATCATCTTCAGTCCCTTTTTGTTACCTGCCCCGACGGGCTCCTTCGCCGCGCTTGCGCCCGCAGTATAGTCCTCACGTCAACCGAAGGCCCTTCTTGGGGACGCACGAACAAAAAAGCCGCCCTCGGGCGGCTTTTCTGCAGGCGCCAGGATCAGCGCTTGGAGAACTGCTTGCGACGACGGGCCTTGTGGAAACCAACCTTCTTTCGCTCCACTTCCCGCGCATCGCGCGTCACCAGCCCTGCCTTCTTGAGAGAGGGCTTCAGGGTGGCATCGTAATTGATGAGCGCCCGAGTAATGCCGTGGCGGGCAGCACCCGCTTGGCCGGACTCGCCGCCACCCTTGACGTTGATAGCGATATCGAAAGTCAACAGATGGTTTGCCAAAGCCAACGGCTGGCGCACGATCATGCGCCCGGTCTCCCGCGAAAAGAACTCGTCCACCGGACGCCCGTTGACTACGATTGCGCCCTTGCCGGGCCGCAAGAAGACACGCGCGACCGCGCTTTTGCGACGGCCCGTTCCGTAATAGTGCTGCATCGCCATGGTTATGTGTCGCCTCGCCCCTGAGCTAGAACGTCAGTTCCTGGGGCTGCTGTGCCGCATGCGGATGGCTGGCCCCGGAATAAATTTTCAGTTTGCGGAACATCGCGTACCCAAGAGGCCCCTTGGGCAGCATGCCCTTGACGGCTTTTTCCAGGGGGCGCGAGGGAAACCGCGCGTGCATCTTGCCAAATGTGGTCTTGAAAATGCCGCCGACAAAGCCACTGTGCCGATAGTAGATCTTTTTATCGGCCTTATCGCCCGTGACGCGCATCTTGTCGACGTTCACCACGACGATGAAGTCCCCGGTGTCCACATGAGGCGTGAACTCAGGCTTGTGTTTGCCGCGCAGCCGCTTGGCTATTTCCACGGCGAGCCGGCCGAGAACACGGTCAGTCGCATCGATGAGGACCCAGGCGCGCTGGACTTCGGCGGGCTTGGCCGAGAAGGTTTTCATGAAGCGGTTCCCTCAAAACAGACTATCGCCTGCGGATAGAAAGCCGCAGATGATAGGGTGTGGCCGGGGAGATGTCAACTCATACCTTGCGTGGGATCCCCGGAGGGCGGCGCAGTGCCTCTTTCGGCCCAGAGCCGCCTGAATTCGGCCATAATCCGCGCGTCTACTTATCCCACAAGCCCATGCTGCAGAAACTCTGGCTGACCTTCGCGCAGGTAGCGACCCTTGGTTTGGGGCTGCTGCTCGTGGTCGAGACCTTGCGCCCGGATTTGCTTCCTCTTCGACCCGGTCCGGCGAGCGGGTCGCGCCCGGAAGTGCAGGCGCGGGCAAGCGCGCGCGAGGCGGTGGGCGGCGCGATCTCTTACAGTACGGCGGCACGCCGGGCGATGCCTGCGGTGGTCAACATCTTCACGAGCAAGGAAGTTAAGAAGCGGCGCCCGCCCTTCATGGACGATCCGGTATTCCGGCGCTTTTTCGGTGACGCCGGCGAAGCCGACACGCAGCGCAGTTCCAGCCTCGGCTCGGGTGTGATCGTGCGCCCCGATGGTTACATTCTGACCAACAATCACGTGGTTCGAACCGCCGACGAGATCCAAGTCGCGCTCAACGACGGCCGCCAAGCGCGGGCGAAGATCGTCGGTCTGGACCCCGAGAGCGACTTGGCTGTGCTGCGCGTGGATATGAACTCCCTGCCGGCCATTTCCTTCGGCCAATCAGAGCGACTCGCCGTCGGCGACGTGGTGCTGGCCATCGGAAACCCCTTCGGGGTAGGCCAGACGGTGACGATGGGGATCGTCAGCGCGCTGGGGCGCAGCCACTTGGGCATCAACACCTTTGAGGACTTCGTTCAGACCGATGCTGCCATCAACCCCGGCAACTCAGGCGGTGCGCTGGTGGACACAGCCGGGAATCTGATTGGTGTGAATACGGCGATCTTCTCGCAGAGCGGCGGCAATCTGGGAATCGGCTTCGCCATCCCGGCCCACCTTGCTCGGAAGGTCATGGACGAGATCATCCAAACGGGAGGGGTTACCCGCGGCTGGATCGGCGTGGAGGTTCAGGATCTCACCTCGGAGTTGGCGGAGTCGTTCAAGCTGCCGGCCTTGCACGGGGTGCTCATCGCCGGCGTGGTCAAGGGCGGGCCGGCGGATCGGGCGGGTGTGAGAGCGGGCGACATCCTGATCGGGATCGGCAGCAAGGCCGTAGGCGACTCTTCCGCCATGCTCAACCTGGTGGCCGGCTCGCCGCCCGGCAAGGCCACGACGTTGAAGCTCATGCGCAACAACGCTGAACTAATCGTAACCGTAGCCGTCGGCAAACGCCCCAAAGCCAAGCCGGGGGGGGACGCGGACGAGGACAACTAGCGTGTTCTCAGGCCTCGGTGGTGGCAGCCGCTTTGTGCTTGGCGCGGTTCATCATCGCAGCGACGATAATTCCGGCTTCGTAGAGGATCGCAAGTGGCACTGCCAGCAGGCACTGCGAGGTCACGTCGGGGGGGGTCACGACAGCAGCCACCACGAAAGCGCCCACGATGACGTACGGACGAATCTCGCGCAACTTCTCCACCGTGACCACGCCGACCTTCACCAGCAGAACGACCGCGATCGGGACCTCGAAGGTGGCGCCGAAGGCAAGGAACATATTAGCCACAAACCCGAAGTAGGCCCCGATGTCTGGCATCCACGCCACTCCCTCGGGCTGGAACGTCCGGATGACCCCGAACACCACTGGGAAAACGAGGAAGTACGCGAAGGCCATGCCGCAGAAGAAGAGAAGGGTGCTCGACACCACCAGCGGCGCCACCATCTTCTTCTCGTGGTTATAGAGGCCCGGGGCGACAAAGGCCCAGAGTTGGTAGAGCACGTAGGGCAGCGCCACCATCAGCGCGGCCAGTAGCGTCACCTTCAGTGGGATGAAGAAGGGCGAAGTGATCTCCGTGGCGATCATGGACACGCCCGACGGCAGTTTGTCCAGCATCGGCTTGGCCAGGAAGTGATAGATCTCCTTGGACCAAGGCGTCAAACACAGAAATACGACCAGCACGGCGGCGATAGCGCGCACCAAGCGGTTTCGCAATTCCACGAGATGCGAGATGAAACTCTCGGTCGCGGGTTCCTCGTCACTCACGATGGCAGGGGCTTCCTTGCAGCGGTTGTCAGATACGGGCGCACGGCCCGGGAAGGCGGAGGCGGATTAGCCCTGATGGCGAGGTTCTTCGGCGCTGACCGGAGGCGCCGGCGCCGGGTCGAGCTTCGGGGGAACATGGGCTAAGGGCTCCGGGAGGGCAAGTTCAGCCTGCGCCGACAACTCAGGGTCGATATCGGCCTGAGGAGCGCCCACCACCGCGCCATGGAAGGGCCAACCCCCGCCCGTTGCCACCTCAACGGGCGCCGCGTCCACAGCGGCGGCCGCGGATTGCGTTCCCATGTGGAGCGAAGGCGGCGCCACGGCAGCCTGCACGTCCTGGCCCAACTTGTTCATCTCACTTTCAGCGGCCTGCATGGAGCGCGCGGCGTCCTCGAAGCCAGAACGCACCGAGGTCTCGATGGAACGGGCGGCGTCCTCGACACTGCCCTGGATCTTTTTCAGGTCGGCCAGTTCCATCTCGCGGTTGATGTCGGCCTTCACTTCCGTCACGTAGCGCTGGAACCTGCCCAGAAGATGGCCCGCGGTCCGCGCGACACGCGGCAGCCGCTCGGGGCCGATCACCACAAGGGCGACGGCACCGATAACCGCAAGCTCGGAGAAGGAGAAGTCGAACATGGCCGTTGGGCGCTAGGCTGGCGTTGACCGCTCAGGACTTCGAGCGCTCCTTGATCTCGCCCTCGATCGGGTGTCCGGCCGCCGCATGTTCGAGCTTGGCGCCGGCTGCAGCCGGGTCCTTGTCTTCTTCGGTCTGCATGCCTTCCTTGAAGCCCTTAACCGCGCCGCCGAGGTCAGCGCCGATGTTTTTCAGCTTCTTCGTGCCGAAGATCAGTACCACGACCACCAGCACGATGAGCCAGTGCCAGATGCTGAAGGATCCCATTCAGAAACTCCTCAAAAAAATGCTCGTTTGCCCCCTAGCTTCGGGGCATCATCGCGCCCAACGCACGCGAGCCACCTAGCACGTGCACATGCAAGTGCATGACGTCTTGGCAGCCGACGCGTCCGGTATTCACGATCAGGCGGAAGCCGTCGTCGGAGCCCTGCTCCCTTGCTAACCGCGGCGCCAGACACATCATCCTGCCTAGCACACCCTCATGCCCTGCCTGTACCTGCGCCAGAGTGGGAATATGTTCCTTGGGAATCAGCAGAAAATGGACTTCGGCTTGCGGGCTTATGTCATGGAAAGCTAGGACCTCGTCGTCCTCGTAGACCTTCCGGCTCGGGATCTCCCCTCGTGCCAACCGACAAAAAATACACGCCACCGCCGTCATCCTTATCGCCTCTCCCCGGCTCGCAGGTGGCCCGTGCCAAGCAATCCGTCCCCGCTCACGAGGGTGGACGCATGGCCTTTTCCTGGAGCCCCGACAGTCCTTCGCGCCGTTCCAGCTCTCCCAACACGTCCGCCGCAGACAGTCCGTAATGGCTGAGCATGACCAGACAGTGAAACCAGAGGTCCGCTGTTTCCCGGACTATCGGCAGTTTATCACCGTCCTTAGCGGCGAGTAGCGTTTCGGCCGCCTCCTCGCCGATCTTCTTCAGGATGGCGTCCTCGCCCTTGGCGAAGAGCTTCGCCACGTAGGACGAGGCGGGGTCCGCCCCCTTGCGGGCCTCGATGGCCGCCCCCAGGCGAACCAGGATGTCCGGCACGGCCGCCTCAGTTGCTGCCATACACCGTTGACGGATCCTTCAAGACCGGGTCCGTCACCTCCCAATGATCCTGGTCCAGGCGCCTGTAAAAGCAGCGGGCCCGGCCGGTGTGGCAGGCGACGCCTTCGACCTGTTCGACAACCAGCAGCAAGGCATCGCCGTCGCAGTCAAGGCGGAGTTCCCGAACCTTCTGCACGTGGCCCGACTCCTCTCCCTTGCGCCACAGCTTACGCCGGGAACGTGACCAGTAATGGGCTTCACCCGTGGATACCGTGCGCTCGAGCGCCTCGCGGCTCATCCATGCCAGCATCAGTACCTCGCCCGACGCCCCGTCCTGAGCGATAGCCGGCACGAGACCGTCATCAGACCAGCGCAGTTCCTTAATCCAGTCCGGGGTCACCGTCTCACCTCGATTCCGCGGATCGCCATGTGGTCCTTGGCTTCCCGAACGGTTGATTCAGCATAATGAAAGATCGACGCCGCGAGCACCGCATCCGCGTGGCCCTCCAAGACCCCTGCACTCAGGTGCTCCAGGCAGCCCACGCCGCCGCTGGCGATGATAGGTATCTCGAGCGTATCGGCAAATGCTCGCGTGAGGGCCAAGTCAAACCCATTGCGCGTCCCGTCTCGATCCATGCTGGTGAGCAAAATCTCGCCGGCGCCCAAGGCCTGTGCCCGGACGCCCCATTCCAATGCATCCAGCCCGGTGGCGCGTCGGCCACCATGAGTATAAACCTCCCAACGCGCTTCCCCTGCGACCTGCTTGGCGTCGATGGCGACTACAATGCATTGCGAGCCCACCTTTTCCGACGCGTCGGCCACGACCTCCGGGTTCTGCACGGCAGCGGAGTTAATGCTAACTTTATCTGCACCCGCGTTGAGCAAGCGCCGGACATCCGCTACCGAGCGCACGCCGCCGCCCACGGTGAGCGGGATGAAGACTTGGCTCGCCACCGACTCGATCATCGTGAGGATGAGGTCGCGGTTGTCGGACGTCGCGGTTATGTCCAGGAAGCATAGTTCATCGGCCCCTTGTTCATCGTAGCGCCGGGCCACCTCGACGGGGTCACCCGCGTCGCGCAGGCCAACGAAATTGATTCCCTTGACGACCCTTCCGCCGCTCACATCCAGGCAGGGGATCACTCGCTTGGCAAGACCCATGGTGTTAAACCTGCAGATTTAAGGGGCAGGCGCCAGTGTGCGCCGGCCTCAAGCTTCAAGTGCGGGGGGTGGCGACAACTCGTCGGCGAGGCGCTGGGCGGCCGCAAAATCCATGGTGCCCTGGTAAATCGCGCGCCCGGTGATGGCCCCCATGATCCCCTCGCCCTGCACGGCGCATAGGGCCCGGACGTCGTCCAGGGTGCCCACGCCCCCGCTCGCGATGACCGGCACCGTGAGTGCCTTCGCCAGTTCCACAGTGGCCTCCGTATTCACGCCCGTGAGCATGCCGTCACGGCCGATGTCCGTGTAGATGATGGCCTCCACGCCGTAGTCCTGGAACTTTTTGGCGAGGTCAATGACATCATGACCGGTCATCTTCGACCAGCCTTCCACGGCGACCTTGCCGTCTCGAGCATCCAAGGCCACGAGGACGTGGCCAGGGAACGCGTAACAGGCGTCGTGGAGGAACCCAGGCGTCTTCACCGCGGCCGTGCCGATGATGACATAGCTGACGCCGTCATCCAGATAGCGCTCGATGGTATCGAGGTCACGTATGCCACCGCCGAGTTGCACTGGAATGCTATCGCCAACGGCCTTGATCACCGCCTTGATAGCCTCCTCGTTGCGGGGCTTGCCGGCGAAGGCGCCGTCGAGGTCAACGAGGTGCAAGCGGCGCGCACCGCTCTCGACCCATAGCCGGGCCATGGCCGCAGGGTCATCGGAAAACACGGTGGCCCCCTCCATTTCACCCTGCTTGAGTCGCACACAGTGCCCATCCTTGAGGTCAATGGCGGGAATGATCAGCATAGAAGTTCACCAGCGAAGGACAGCGTCAGGTGGAGATGCGCGGAAGCCCAGCGGGTCCGACGCGAGGTTGTAACCCAGGAAATCATACATCAAGTCCCCGGCCGCGAAGGCTGAAGCAAGCCGTCCCATGCAAGGAAATTGGCCAGAAGGCGCAAACCGGCCGCCTGACTCTTTTCAGGATGGAACTGAACGGCGAACACGTTATCCCGAGCCACCGCGCAGACGAAGGGCTCGGGGTACCGGGTCCGGGCGGCGACGATCCCCGGTTCCAGCGGAACCGGGTAGTAGCTATGGACAAAATAGAATCGCTCGCCGGCAGAGATGCCCACCCACAGCGGGTGCGGCTGTGTGGGGTTCACCTCATTCCAACCCATATGCGGAACCTTGAGGCGTTCCTGGTCGGCCACGGGATGCGGGAACCGCACCACCTCGCCCCGAAACAGCCCAAGCCCTGGCACGTTACCCTCGTGGCTTACCTCGAAAAGCATCTGGAGGCCGATGCAGATTCCGAGGAAAGGCTTGCTGGCTGCCGCATCCAGCACCGCTTGACGCAAGCCCCGAGCATCGAGTTCGCGCATACAATCGGGCATGGCGCCCTGGCCGGGGAATACGACGTGACGCGCGGCGCGGACTTCTGCCGGATCGCTGGTGACCAGGATCTGACAATCCGGTGCGACGTGCTGCAAGGCCTTCTGCACCGAGCGTAGGTTGCCCATGCCGTAGTCGATGATTGCCAAGTCGCTCATAAATTCACCCGGTGGCGCGCCTAGAGGCTGCCCTTGGTGGAAGGAACGATGCCCTGCATGCGCGCGTCGGGTTCGACAGCCTGGCGAAGCGCACGGCCGAAGGCCTTGAAAACGGTCTCCGCTTGATGGTGGGCGTTTCGCCCCTTAAGATTATCCACATGCAGAGTGAGTAGCGCGTGGTTGGCGAACCCCTGGAAGAATTCCCGCAACAGATCCACGTCGAAGGCCCCGATCAAGGGGCGGACATACTCCACCTCGTAGAACAATCCCGGTCGACCAGACAGGTCCACTGCCACCCGGGACAGCGCCTCGTCCAGTGGTACGTAGGCGTGCCCGTAACGGCGCAACCCCGCCTTGTCGCCCAGGGCTTTTGCGAACACTTGGCCTAGCGTGATACCCACATCTTCCACCGTGTGGTGAGCATCGATGTGCAGATCGCCCTTGGCCGTGACTTCCAGGTCCATCATCCCGTGACGTGCGAGTTGGTCCAGCATGTGATCGAAGAAACCCACGCCGGTCGCGATGGTGGAACGGCCGACGCCATCCAGATCCAGCTTGATCGTGATCTGGGTTTCCAACGTTTGACGCAATCCTTGTGCCTGACGTGCGGACATGGGGGAACCTGTGAGGGGAAAAGTTTAGGGCAACCGGGCCTGAGGGCTGGGCGTCGCGCCCGCCGAATCGCGCGCGCACGAGCCGACGCGCTGAGCGTGACGACTAATCATGGACACGGTACTGGGCCGACTGCGCATGGGCATCGAGCCCCTCTCCGCGCGCAAGCTCCGCCGCTATGGGCCCGAGCGCGCGGGCGCCGGCCTTCGACATCTGAATCAGACTGGTGCGCTTCTGAAAATCGTACACGCCCAGCGGCGAGGAAAAGCGTGCAGTTCGCGCGGTAGGCAGCACGTGGTTCGGCCCAGCGCAATAGTCCCCCAGGGCCTCCGAGGAGTAGTGTCCGAGGAAGATGGCGCCCGCATGGCGGATTCGGGGCAGCAGGGACTCCGGGTCCGTCACCGAGAGTTCTAGATGCTCGGGTGCGATCTGGTTGGCGATCTCGCAGGCTTCGTCAAGATCGCGCACCTGAATCAGTGCGCCGCGCGCTTCCAGGGACGCCCTGATCACCTCCCGGCGGGGCATGTTGGGCAGTTGCCGGGCAATGCTCTGCTCGACCCGGTCGATGGTCGCAGCGTCGGGGCACAGCAATAGGGCCTGCGCCATCTCGTCGTGCTCGGCCTGGGAGAACAGATCCATCGCCACCCAGTCCGGGTTAGCACTGGCGTCGCACAGGACGAGGATCTCCGAGGGGCCCGCCACCATGTCGATGCCTACGCGCCCGAAAACCCGCCGCTTGGCGGCAGCCACATAGGCGTTGCCGGGGCCGACGATCTTGTCCACGGGCGGGATGCTCTCGGTGCCGAAGGCAAGCGCCCCTATTGCCTGCGCGCCGCCGATGGTGAAAACTCGCTCGATGCCGCACAGCGCAGCCGCGGCTAGCACCAGAGCGTTGCGCTCGCCGTCCGGGGTGGGTACGACCATGACCACCTCGCGCACGCCGGCAACCGCAGCGGGCAAGGCGTTCATGAGTACACTGGAGGGGTACGCTGCCTTGCCGCCCGGGACGTAGACACCCACGCGGTCGAGCGGTGTGACCCTCTGGCCCAAGCGGGTTCCATCGGCCTCCTGGTAGCTCCAGGACTCCGCGGCCTGCCGACGATGGAACTCACCGATACGCGCAGCCGCCTTCTCCAATGCCTGACGCTGGCTGCCGGGCAAGCTGGCCAGTGCCGCCTCCAGCACCGGACGCTCGAGCGTGAGGTCCGCCATGCTCGACGCGCTCAAGCGGTCGAACCGCCCGGTATACTCCAGCACCGCTGCGTCGCCGCGGGCGCGGACATCCTCGAGGATCCGCGCCACCACCTGGTCGATCGCTTGGTCCTGCGAACCCTCGAAGCGCAGCAGCGCCGCCAGTGTTTCCTGAAACGCAGCGCTGCGAGTGTCCAGGCGCCTAGGCAGCGGCATGTCCCGCCTCCCTCGCGCTGGCTCCCCCGATGGCGCTGAGCAGGGGTTCAATGAGGGCTCGCTTGAGCTTCAGCGAGGCCTGGTTCACCACCAGTCTCGCGCTCACCTTCATGATCTCCTCCACCTCCGTGAGATGGTTCGCCCGCAGCGTGTTGCCCGTGCTGACGAGATCGACAATGGCGTCAGCCAAGCCCACCAGGGGTGCAAGTTCCATTGAGCCGTAGAGCTTGATGAGGTCCACATGGACGCCTTTGGCAGCGAAATGCTCGCGCGCCGTGTTCAGGTACTTGGTCGCCACGCGCAGGCGCCCCCCCCGGCTAACCGCGCGCAGGTAGTCGAAGTCCTCGCGCACGGCCACCATCATGCGACAGCGGGCGATGCCGAGGTCGAGCGGCTGATAGAGGCCATCGCTGCCCTGTTCGCGCAAGACGTCAAGCCCGGCAATACCAAGGTCGGCCGCGCCATAGCGAACGTAGGTGGGGACATCCGACGCGCGGACCACGACCAAGTCCACCTCGGGCCGGCTGGTGGCCAACACCAGCTTGCGCGAGCGTTCCGGGTCTTCGGTTGCGCGAATGCCCGCGGCCTCCAGTAACGGCGCCGTTTCCGTGAAGATGCGGCCCTTCGAGAGGGCGATGGTGATGCGGCTCACTGCCTCACTGCCTTACACGGGGAAACCGCCGATTGTAGCGCAGCCGCCGCCCGCGGGCGCGCTAGTTGCGCTGGCGCCGGATCCGCGCGCCCAGTTTGGACAGCTTCTCCTCGATGCACTCGTAGCCGCGGTCCAGATGGTAGACGCGGTCCACCACCGTCGTGCCCGCCGCGACCAGCCCCGCGATCACGAGCCCGGCCGAAGCGCGCAGGTCCGTGGCCATGACCGTCGCGCCGGAGAGCCCGCCCGCGCCGCGAATGATAGCCGTGTTCCCCTCGACCTCGATTTCGGCTCCCAGGCGGATGAGTTCCTGAACATGCATGAAGCGGTTCTCGAACACCGTCTCGGTCATGACGGCGGTTCCCAGCGCTACGCTGTTGAGCGCCATGAACTGAGCCTGCATGTCCGTGGGGAAGGCCGGATAGGGGGCCGTGCGAGCGTTGACGGAACGCGGGCGGCCTTGGGCGCGCAGGCGAATCCAGTCGGGTCCGCTCTCGATGAACGCCCCGGCCTCTCGAAGCTTGTCCACGACGGCCTCCAACAGGTCCACGCGCGCGTCTTTCAGCAGGATCTCACCGCCGGTAGCGGCCGCCGCCGCCAAAAACGTCCCCGTCTCAATGCGGTCGGGCATCACGCGGTGGGAAGCTCCACCCAAGTTGGCAACCCCTTCGATGCGGATAGAGCCCGTACCTTGCCCGGTAATCCGCGCGCCCATCGCGTTGAGACACTCGGCCAGATCCACCACCTCAGGCTCGCGAGCAGCGTTATCCAGCAAGGTGAGCCCGTCGGCCAGTGCAGCGGCCATCATGAGGTTCTCGGTACCCGTCACAGTGACCAAGTCGAAGACTATGTGCTGGCCCCGCAGGCGCTCCGCCCGGGCATGGATGTAGCCGGAATCGATGGAGATGGTGGCACCCATGGCCTCCAGCCCCTTGATATGCTGGTCCACCGGGCGCAGCCCGATGGCACAGCCTCCCGGCAGGGAGACGCGTGCTTCCCCGAAGCGCGCCAGCAGCGGCCCCAATACCAGGATGGAGGCGCGCATGGTCTTCACCAGTTCGTAGGGCGCGACCCGGTTGTGCAACGCCGCCGCGCTGAGGCAAACCCCGAGGTGCTCGTCGAGCGACACCTCCATGCCCATCTGCGTGAGCAGCGTAAGCATGGTCGTGACATCTCGCAGGTGCGGCACATTGCGCACCTGCAAGGACCCGGCGGTAAGGATGCCGGCGCAAAGAATGGGAAGGGCCGCATTCTTCGCACCCGAGACCCGGATCTCCCCGTTGAGCGGAATTCCGCCGTCGATGACCAGGGAGTCCATCAGCGGCGGCCCGCCTCCCAGTCCTCGGGAGTCAAGGTGCTCATGGACAGCGCGTGGATCTCCTCGCGCATGCGATCGCCCAGGACCTTGTATACCAGTTGATGCTGTCCCACCCGAGATTTCTCCCGGAAGGCGCCGCTCACGATCACTGCCTCGAAATGATGGCCGTCTCCGGTCACCTCCACGTGTTCGCACTCCAGGCCCTGCTCGATGTACGCCTTGACGGTTTGAGGATCCAACACGATTGAATCTCCTTGCTTGGTTGCCGGGTAATGAGGGACAGTCCCCGCCGGCTCCGCGGTCTCCCCGGGGGGCGCGACTTCAGCCGCGCAACTTGTATCCGGATTGGAACAGGCGCAGCGTCACCGTCGTGAGCACTAGCGTAGCCGTGCCCACCACGGCGAAGGCGAGCCCTGGCGGGACGTCGCTGGCGCCGAAGAAGCCGTAGCGGAAACCGTCAATTAGATAGAAGAATGGGTTTAGGTGAGACACCTGCTGCCAAAAGGGCGGCAGCGAATGGATGGAGTAAAAGACGCCGGCCAGGAAGGTTAGCGGGACGATCAGAAAGTTCTGGAACGCGGCGAGTTGGTCGAACTTGTCCGCCCAGATTCCAGCCAACACGCCGAGGCTCGCCAACAGCACGCCGCCGAGGACGGCAAAAAGCAGGATCCAGCCCGGGTTGGCGACCGGCAAGGTGGTGAACACGGGTGCCGTCGCGAGCACGCCGGCCCCCACCACGAGCCCGCGCACCAGGGCCGCCAAGACGTAAGCGAGGTAGGTCTGCAGCGGCGAGAGTGGTGTGAGCAGAACAAACACGAGGTTACCGGTGATCTTCGACTGGATAAGGCTCGACGAACTGTTGGCGAACGCATTCTGCAACAGAGACATCATGGCCAAGCCCGGCAAAAGGAACGCCGTGTAGGAGACCCCGGGGTAGACCTGCAATTTTGACTCTAGCACGTGCGAGAAAATCAGCAGGTAGAGCAGCGCGGTGAGCACGGGGGCAGCGACGGTCTGAAAGCTCACCTTCCAGAAGCGCAGCAGTTCCTTCTGCAGTAGCGTCAAAAAGCCGTTCATCAGTGGCTGCTCATGATGCTCACGAATGCCTCCTCGAGATCTGCCTGCAGCACCTCGATCTCTTCGACTCGCGCCCCGTTCTCACGCAGGCGGGCAAGCAAGGGCTCGAGGTCGGCGCAGGTAGGCAGCGTCAGGATCACTCGCCCGCCGGGGGCCACTGAACTACCTTCGGGTAGGCACTGGGGAGAATAGCCGGGCGCAAGGCGTAGCCGCAGGCGCAACCCGGGTATCCCGCCGAGCAAGTTGCGCGTGGAGTCGAGCGCCACCACCCGTCCTTGCTTGAGCATGGCGATGCGCCCGCATAGGCTCTCCGCTTCCTCCAAATAGTGGGTGGTGAGCACGATGGTGTGGCCGGCGCGATTGAGCTCCGAGACGAAGGACCACAGGCCCTGGCGCAGTTCCACGTCAACGCCGGCGGTGGGCTCATCCAGAATGATCACCGGCGGCTTGTGCACCAGCGCCTGGGCCACCAGCACACGGCGCTTCATGCCGCCAGAGAGCGACCGCATATTCGCATCCGCTTTGTCGGTGAGTTCGAGGCGATCGATGATTGAGTCGATCCAGACATCGTTTCGGCGCAGCCCAAAGTAGCCGGACTGAATACGCAGCGTTTCGCGCACGGAGAAAAAGGGATCGAAGACGAGTTCCTGGGGAACAACGCCCAGACTGCGACGCGCGCTCTGGTAGGCCCCCACCACGTCGTGCCCCATGACCTTGAGCGACCCCTGGTCGAGCCGGGTCAGGCCGGCCAGCGCACTGATGAGCGTTGTCTTTCCAGCGCCATTGGGACCGAGCAACCCGAAGAACTCGCCCTCGGCAATTTCCAGGGAAACGTCCGAGAGCGCGCGCACGCTGCCGAAGCGCTTGTGCGCACCTCGAACCTCAATTGCGGGTGGCATGGGAATCGATCCAGAAATGGGGAACTTAGGCCTCGCGGACGAGATCGCCCAGCCCGTAGAGGCCCACGAGCTTGCGTAGCCCCTCGGGAATGCCACGCAGGACCAAGCTACCCCCGGCGCGCGCCGCCTGACGTTGCCATTCCAGCAGCAGGCTGAGCGCGGCGGAGTCCGCGGTCTCCACCGCCGAGAGGTCCACCTCGACAGCCTCAGCAGCGGCACCCATTAGCAAATTACCCTGGGCGAGCAGCGTGCTCACCGAGGCAAAGGTCACGGCGCCTTGTAGGCGAACTCCGCGCTCGGTCCTCTCCAGCATCAGTTCGCCTTGGCAGGGCTGCTGGCCCCGGATTTAGCGCTCAGCGAGTGAACGAGCCCATCGATACCGCCGCGGCCGATCTCGTCGTTGAAGCTGCTGCGATAGGTCGTCACGAGGCTAACGCCATTGACCACAACGTCGTAAACCTTCCAACTCGGCGTGGCCTGGTACATGCTGTAGTCCACGGCAATCGGCTCGGAACTGCCGGGTAGCCGGATCAGCGTGCGCACAAGCACGTCATCTTCCCCCGGTTTCATCTTCAGTGGCTTCACCTCCACCGAAACGTCCTTGTAGGTGCTGTAGGCCGCCGTATAGGAAGTGAGCAACAACTCGCGGAAAGAGTGCACCAGGGCCTGCCGCTGCTCAGCGCTTGCCTGCCGCCAATTTTTCCCCAGCGCGAGCTTCGTCATGCGATCGAAGTCGAAGTAGGGCAGCAGCCGCTGTTCCACGAGCGCGACCAACTTCGACTGGGCGGCGCCGCGCTCGCGATCTTGTTTGGCGAGCTTCAGGACGTCGTCCGCGACACTTCGCACGAGTTGGTCCGGGGTGTCCTCGGCAAACGCCGCAAGGGGCGTGACGGCCATGCCCAGGAAGCCCAGCAGCAGGCCTGCGGCAACACGTTGCCAAGCGCGGCGGGTCGAGTACTGCAGATATTTCATCGGATTTTCGCTCCATTATTTAGTGGATACGGACCGCCAGCGTCTATTTTCCCGCAGGGGGCTTGCCCCCATTGCTGGCCTCGGAAGCCTTGTTACCCATGAAGGCCTGGACGAGTTGGCCAATGAGCTTTTCCAGGACGATCGCCGACTGGGTGATCTTGAGCCGGCCACCGTCTTTGATCAATTCGGTGTCACCGCCTCCCTCCAAGCCGACGTACTGTTCACCGAGCAAACCCGCGGTCAGGATCGCCGCCGTCGTATCGGTGGGAAACCGATAGCTCTTACTCACGCGCAGGCTGACCCGGGCGAGAAACTTGTCGTTGTCGAACTGAATCTCCTCAACCCGTCCGACGACCACGCCGGCACTCTTCACCGGAGCGCGTACCTTCAGGCCGCCGATATTCTCAAATTCGGCGATCACATGATACGCCTCGGAGGTGCTGACGTTGCTGGCGTTGCCCACCTTGAGTGCCAGCACGAGGATCGCGGCCAGACCCGCCGTCACGAACACTCCCACCCACAGGTCTATGGTCGTGCGTTTCATCTCAGACTCCCGAAAACATGAAGGAGGTCAACACGAAATCCAGGGCGAGCACGCTCAGCGCCGAGGTCACCACGGTGCGCGTTACCGCGTAGGACACACCCTCCGCCGTGGGCGGGGCGTCGTAGCCCTCGAACAACGCGATGAGGGTAATAGCCACCCCGAAAACCGCACTCTTTATCAGGCCATTGCCGATGTCTTCCCGAAGGTCCACGTTGGCCTGCATTTGCGACCAGAACGCCCCCGAGTCGACGCCGATGAGCACCACACCGATTAAATAGCCGCCAAAGACACCCATCGCAGAAAAAATTGCCGCCAGCAAGGGCATGGAAAAGGCCCCGCCCCAGAACACGGGGCTCAACACCCGGGCAAAGGGGTCTACGGCCATCATCTCCATAGCCGAGAGTTGCTCCGTCGACTTCATGATGCCGACGCGCGCCGTAATCGCGGAACCCGCGCGGCTCGCGAAGAGAAGCGCGGCGACCACCGGGCCGAGTTCACGCACCAGCGCTAGTGCCACCAAGGTTCCCAGCGCCTCGGCGGAACCGTAGCGTTTGAGCGTTTCATAGCCCTGCAGCCCGAGCACGAGTCCGACGAAGAGTCCGGAAACGACGATGATGATCAAGGACAGCGTGCCGGCGAAGTAAATCTGATCCAGCGTGAGCTGAAAGCGACGGAAACTCGGTCCCGAGCGCGAAATCACCAGCCAGGAGAACCGGCTCGCCACACCAAGCTTCCAGATGCCGGAGACGACCCGGGCACCGATCAGACGCAGGCCGTGCAGTAGGGCGGCGATCACGCGCGGCCTCCCAACCCGACATCGGCGGCGTAGTCGACCGCCGGGAAATGAAAGGGAACGGGCCCGTCGACTTCGCCGCGCACGAACTGCTGCACGTAGGGGTCCGTCGAGGCACGAATCTCATCCGGCGTGCCCTGGGCGATGATCCGGCCCGCCGACAGGAGATAGACGAAATCGACGATGCGAAAGGATACCTCGACGTCATGGGTAACCACGATGGAGGTAGCGCCCAGAGCGTCGTTGAGGCTGCGAATCAAGTTCCCGATGACCCCCACGGAGATGGGATCGAGCCCGGTAAAGGGCTCATCATAGAGGATCAGCATGGGGTCGAGGGCAATGGCCCGAGCCAGAGCCACTCTGCGCGCCATGCCGCCCGAGAGTTCGGATGGTTGCATTGTGGCCGCGCCGCGCAGGCCGACCGCCTGCAACTTCATGAGCACAAGATCCCGGACCATGGATTCGGGAAGCTCCGTATGCTCCCGCAGTGGGAAGGCGACGTTGTCAAAAACACTCATGTCTGTAAAAAGCGCGCCGAATTGGAAGAGCATTCCCATACGCCGTCGCAACGCGAAGAGTTCCCGGTAGGACATCCGCTCGACTTGCGCCCCTTCCACCGTGACGGTGCCGGTCTGTGGGCGCACCTGCCCACCCAGCAGCCGCAGTATGGTGGTCTTGCCCGATCCGCTGCTGCCCATGATGGCGACCAGCTTGCCCCGGGGCACCACCATGGAGACATCCTGCAAGATCACTCGCGAGTCATAGCCGAACCGGACCCCGGAGAGTTTGGCCAGGGGTTCTCCGGTCAGCATGGGACGCGCGGGTGAGAGAGGAGGACGGTGGCGGATGGCATCGTTGGCTCGGGTTTTTGTCGCAAGTGCCAGGAACTGCCCTTGCCGAGCGGGCAGCGCCAGGACGCCGGGGCGACCGGGCTCGACGAGAATATACCGCACTTAAGGTCGGCAGAACAATTTGGGCGGCAGCGCCCGACCGCCGGCGCCGGGTTCGATCCCGGTGCACAATCCGCAGCAGCACGCTCAGTTGGGCGTTCCGAGCCCCTAACCCGAAGAACCCATGCTAGCTCCGTTGATGCGTCCGCCGCCGCCGATGCCCCCCGCCCTGCTCTTCCAGGCGGTCGGCAAAACGCTCCGCGGGCGCGCGGTATTAGAGGATGTGTGCCTGGAGGTCGCATCGGGGGAGACCTTCGCACTCGCGGGCGTCAATGGGGCAGGCAAGACCACCTTGCTGCGCTGTGCGCTGGACTTCATCCGGCCGAGTCACGGCCGGCTCGAGATTTATGGCCGCAGCCACCTCCTGCCCAGTGCGCGCCAGCCCCTGGCGTATCTTCCGGAGCGATTCCTTCCGCCGCACTACTCGACCGGAGGAGATTTCCTGCGCTTCGTCCTCAACCTCGACGGCCGGCCCTTCGACGAGCAGGAAGCGCGCGCCATGCTGCAGGCACTGGAATTGGATCCGTCCGCGTTGCGCCAGCCCACGCGCGCCCTGTCCAAGGGCATGACCCAGAAACTTGGGCTGGCCGGCTGCTTTCTGCGACGCAAACCCCTGCTGATACTGGATGAACCCACCAGCGGCCTGGATCCCCAGGCTCGTGCCCTCTTCAAACAACAGGTCCGGGCGCAGCAGGCTCGTGGTGGAACCGTCCTGTTTACGTCCCACGCGCTGGCGGACGTGGAGGAGTTAGCCGACCGGATGGCGATCTTGCACAATGGCTCGGTGCGCTTCCTGGGTCGCCCCGCCGAACTGCGCGCCCGCGTGCCGGGAGCGACCTTGGAGCAGGCTTTCCTGGAGCAGATTGCATGAGCATGGTGCCGACGTCGGTGCCAGAGCGCCCGGGGCTGCTCTTGGTGGATGACGATCCACTCATTACTGAGACCCTGGAATTCCTCCTGGGGCGGGAGTTCCAGGTCACCACGGCCGCCTCCCGGGGGGAAGCGCGCCAGGCCGTCTCGGCCATGGTGCGGCCGCCGGGTCTCGCTCTCGTGGACCTTGGCCTCCCCCCCCTGCCTCACGGCCCCGAGGAAGGCCTGGCACTCATCAGTGACCTACTCGGCCTATCGCCAGAAATGAAGATTCTCGTACTCTCCGGACAAAGCGCGCGCGACAACGCCCGCCGCGCGCTTTCCTTGGGGGCGGTTGAGTTCGTCGTGAAGCCCTGCGAGCCCGAAGAGTTGCGACGGCTGCTGCGTTCGGCGCTGGCAATAAGAGAAGCAGAGGCACAGGCGCCGGAGGTCGCGGACGGGATGGTAGGCACCGGGGAAGCGGTGCTGCGACTGCGCTTGCAGATCCGGCAATACGCTGCGTCCCCATTCCCGCTCTTGATAGAAGGCGAGTCGGGCAGCGGCAAGGAATTGGTGGCCAGCTCACTGCATCGCCAGGGGCCGCGTGCCGCTGGCCCCTACCTTCCCGTCAACTGCGCGGCCATCGCCCCGACCCTGGTCGAGGTAGCCCTCTTTGGCGTCGCGCGCGGCGCCTTCACGGGCGCGGTGGCGAGCCGGCAGGGATACTTCGGCGAGGCCTGCGGCGGCACGCTGTTCCTCGACGAGATCGGGGAACTGGCGCCGGAGATCCAGGTGAAGCTCCTACGCGTGTTAGAGGATGGTAGCTATCAGCGGGTGGGGGAAACCCAGGCCAGAACGACGGACGCCCGGGTGATCGCAGCAACCAACCGCGACCTGCGGCAAGCCATACGCACGAGGGATTTCCGGGCCGATCTCTACCATCGGTTGAGCGTCTTCTCCATCACCGTACCGCCCCTGCGGGAGCGCGGCGCGGACAAGCTGCGCCTGGCTGCCCACTTCATCGCTTTCTACTGCCGCCAGTGCGCCGCCGAGCCCATCAGCCTAGCACCCGAAGCGCAGGCGCTTTGGCTGGACTACCCGTTTCCCGGCAACGTGCGCGAACTGCGCAACATCATCATTCGGCTCACAACCAAGTATCCGGGCGCCGTGATCGGTCGCGAGCGCCTCAGCCTGGAGCTCGATCCAGACAGTTTGGCGGCCCCCCGGGCAGGCCCTGGTCCGCAGGCGATTCCCGCGGAACTGGCTGCAGGCGGCTTCAGTCTCGACGCGGCGCTCTCTCGCCTGGAACGCTCCTACGTCGAGGCGGCCCTTGAGCTCAGCGGGGGTAACCTCAGCCAAGCCGCCCGCCTGCTGGGGCTTCAGCGCACCACGCTCTACAGTCGCCTGCAACACCTCCGGCGCCCGGACAACGGCGACGGCGGCGAAACGCCAGGGTGAGGCCCGTCCTCGCGTCTGATAGTATGCCCGGACCGCATAGGGTCAGCAGTCGCCTGCTGCACGCGGAGTCGCTCCTGTCCGGTTCGCCGTACTCCCTCACCCGGTCCTAGGCATGTACTACGAGTTCTTCGGGCTATCTCATCCGCCGTTTCGCATAACGCCTGACACGGAGGTGTTTTTCGAGGGGGGCAACCGCGGGCCAACGCTGGAAGCCTTGCTCTACGCCATCTCGCAGGGCGAGGGCATCGTCAAGGTGACGGGCGAGGTCGGCAGTGGCAAAACGATGCTCTGTAGCGTGTTGCAGACCCGACTCCCTGACCACATGGATACGGTCTACCTCGGTAATCCGAGCGTCGGGCCGCAAGAGATCCTGCACGCCATCGCCTTCGAGCTGCAGCTCCCGGTAGCGCCCAACGCTGGCCGCCTCCCCGTACTCCATGCACTGAACGCCTTCCTGCTCGGCCGCCACGCCGAGGGGCGGCAGGTCGTTCTGTTCGTAGAGGAGGCGCAGGGCATGCCCATCGAAACCTTGGAAGAGATCCGCCTGCTCTCCAACCTAGAGACCCGCCACCACAAGCTGTTGCAGATTGTCCTTTTCGGACAACCGGAGTTGGACCTGCACCTCCAGGGCCTGGAAATCCGCCAACTGCGTGAGCGCATCACGCACAGCTTCCGGCTCGAGCCGCTGGGCGACGCGGAGGTCGCCCGCTACTTGGCCTTTCGCCTGCAGGCCGCCGGCTACCGCGGGCCGGATCTGTTCGGCCGGAGACTGGTCCGGTCCCTGGTCAAAGCCACCGGAGGCATCACCCGGCGCATCAACCTCGTCGCTGACAAGACGCTTCTGGCCGCCTTCGCCGATGGCACGCACACCCTCAACGCGCGGCACCTGCGCGCCGCATTGGCTGACAGTGCCTTCCGGGAAGCCCGCCAGAGCGCCTCGGGCAGTTGGCTGCTGCTGGCCGCGGCGACACTCGTCGCCTTGGGGCTCGCGGCCGCACTGTACGGCGCCCTCAAGGCGACCCATCTCGTAGGAGAATCGGGACCGGAGCATCGTCTCGCGGCAGGGCGGTCCGTTAAAAGCTGAGAACCCATCTTGAGAACTGTCGGCATAACATTGAAATAGATACGATTTTTGTGTAATGTTCAGCCGACAACGCGGATCATCGGCGGGCGGGCGCGTGCGACGCCTGACGGAACAAGAGCATGGGCAGGCAGAGGCCGGGGTCGGGCCGGGGCAGGGAATCATCGAGAAACGCGTAATGAGAACCGCGCAAGCCCCAAGCGTCCGGCGAGCCGCGACCTTTGGCGCGCTGCTGTTCGCGCTGGGCCTGCCCGGTTGCGGGGTGCACCCGGTGGTTCCCCAATCGCAGGGACACATCACCCGGGACGATGCAACCCCAGCGGGCGCCGACCAGATTCCACCGGCGGTCAGTGGCACGCCCTACGTGCCGCCACCACGCCAACGTCCGAAGGTCCCCACCTACAGCGTGGTCGTGTACGAGGTCCCTGTGAAGGAACTGTTGCTCTCCCTGGCGCGCGACACCAAGGAGAACATCGATGTCCATCCTGGGCTCACCGGACTGGTGAGCGTTAACGCCGTCGACGAGACGCTGCCGGCGATCCTGGAACGGATCTCCCGGCAGGTGAACCTGCGCTACCGCATCGAGGGCCATACCATCGTAGTGGCTCCCGACCTGCCTTTCGTCAAGGTCTATCCGGTCAACTACGTGAACATGGTGCGCGACACCACCTCGAGCATCGCGGTGAGCGGCCAGATCAGTTCGGGCACCACGGGCGGCGGTGGCGCCTCCACCACGACGGTCAACAGCACCTCGCGCAACGCGTTCTGGGAGACGCTCAAGGAGAACATCCAGGGCATGCTCACGGCGACCCGGCAGCAGACGCAGAGTGCGGAGGACCGGGCGCGTAAAGACGAGGCCGCGCGGGCCGCCCGCGAGGAGCGCTTGGCCCAGGCCGAAGCGGTGTCGAAGGCAGGCGCCAACGCACCCAGCCTCTACAGCACCGTGTTCGGTAATGGCGCCGCGGCCTCCCCCTCCAACGCCACCCAGGACGTCGTGGTCAACGCCTCCGCCGGCAACATCATGGTGCTGGCGACCGACAAGCAGCACGCGCTGGTTCAGCAATATCTCGACCAAGTAATCGCGTCCAGCCAGAGGCAGGTGTTGATCGAAGCAACGATCGTGGAGGTGACACTCAACCGCACCTACCAGGGTGGGGTGGACTGGAACGTCCTCTCGAGCAGGAGTGCCCTGCAGATCAGCCAGCAGATGCTCGCCGGCGCAGTCGGCGCGGCGCCGAATTTCGTACTGGGCACCACCCCGGGGTCGCGCTTGGGGGACGTC
The DNA here is from genome assembly GCA_025356655.1 of Betaproteobacteria bacterium. Lineage (GTDB taxonomy): Bacteria > Pseudomonadota > Gammaproteobacteria > Burkholderiales > SHXO01 > SHXO01. Next base: position 28,558 of record JANXRW010000142.1, read on the forward strand.
TCGGCGACACTGAAACTCCTGGAGACATTCGGCTCCACCCGAGTGCTTTCCAGCCCCAAGATGATGGCACTGAACAATCAAACGGCACTGCTGAAGGTCGTCGACAACCTCGTCTACTTCCAGGTGCAGTCTTCGATCAGTCAAGGAACGAACAACGCGGGCAATCTGCAGAGCATCACCACGACACCCACCACGGTAGCGGTTGGCGTGGTCCTCAGCATGACCCCTCAGATTAACGATAGTGGCGTGGTGACGCTGACGGTGCGACCCACGGTCACGCGCCAGAACGGCGTCGCGCGCGATCCCAATCCGAACCTCAGTATCCCGAACGACGTGCCCCTGATCCAGGTGCGCGAAATGGAATCCGTCCTCCAGCTGATCAGTGGGCAAACGGCCGTCCTGGGCGGACTCATGCAAGACGACGTGGAGCGCAAAAGCAACCAGATCCCGGGGCTGGGTAGCCTTGCGCGCATTGGCGAGCTCTTCAAATTCCGCGACGAGTCGGCCAAAAAGACCGAATTGATTATCTTCATCCGGCCCGTCGTGGTGACGAACCCCTCGCTCGATAGCCCGGATCTCCGGCATCTGCGCCGCTTCCTTCCGGCGGCGGAGCACGCGGGAGACAAGCCGTGAGCTTGCTGCTGCAGGCACTGCAGAAGGCGGCGCGCAGCCGCGAGGGCGCAGAGACGACAGCGGAGTCGGCGGCGTCTGCAGAGGACACGTCGCTCACCCGCCTGACGGCTGAGGACCTGAGCCTGGAGGAGGATGACTTCGCCCCGCCCGTCCGCGGGCTGGGCAGGGACCGCTCGCGCGCCCCGGCCGTCACCGCGCAGGCCGAGGCCGCCACCGTGTTAGCTGCCTCCACGGCCGCACCGGGCTTCACGGACTTCGTCCGTGAGCGGCCGATACCGGTCTTCATGGCGGCCGCGTTCTTGCTGGCGCTGCTCTACGGCACCTACGTCTGGGTGCAGATTTCTCACCCCGCCTGGATGCGTGGTGAATTCTCCTCGCCCGCCCCGCTTCGCGTCATGAGTAGACCACCGGCGCCCCGGCCCGTGAGCATCGCACCCAAGGCTGCACCACCCCCGGCGCCGCTGGCTAGCTTGGCTGCCGGGGCACCGGCATCCGCCACAGTTGCCCCGGCGGTGCTGGCCACAAGCCCCCCGACGACCCGCCTCGGACCACCCCCTCCGCCGCCCGTGGCGCACACGGACTCTACCACCGAGCCCCCCATCAATGGGACGCCGGCACGGCCGCCGCCCCGGCTTCGTGGAACGCTGCCTTCGCCGCGCGCGGCCGCCCGGCCGGGGGTGCCTGCAGGGAAGCAGGGGCGGAACGCAGAGGCAAGAGCGGACGTCAACGCGCGCGGGGGCAATCTCGCCGCACCCTCGTCGGAACTTCAGCACGCCTGGGAACTGCTTCAGGCGGGTGGAACCGAGGAGGCCCAGAGCATCTACCAGCGCGCTGCCGCGGCTGACCCGGGCAACGTCGATGCACTGCTCGGTCTCGCCGCGACCGCTGCGCAGAAGGGGGATGCGGAGGAGGCTATCCGGCATTACGAACGCGCCCTGGAACGTGAGCCCCGTAACGCAGCGGCGCAGGCCGGCCTCATCGCGTTGATTGGCCAGGCAGACCCCCAGGCGAGCGAGACGCGCCTGCGCCAACTAATAACCCAGGACACCTCTGCGGCATTTCTCCACGCCAGCCTGGGCGGGCTTCTCGCCCGTCAAGGAAAGTGGTCCCCCGCAGAGCAAGCCTTCTTCCAGGCGTTCCAGTTGCAGCCCGACAATGCGGACTACGCCTACAATCTCGCCGTCAGCCTCGAGCACCTGAGCCAGCCGGGGCTGGCCCTAAACTATTATCGGAAGGCACTGGACCTGGCTGGGCTAAAGGGGCGCGCCACCTTTGACCGGGAGCGTGCCCGGTCTCGGGTGAGTGCTCTGACGGCGGGCGCGGGCTGAACCCGCAGCCCCGCGTGGGCGACTGCGCACGCACATGGTCAACCCCCGTGGTCTTGGACGAGAGACATGGCTGAAGCCCGCAACAAGAAGCTGCGCCTGGGCGAACTGCTCATCGCGCAAGGCCTCATCACACCCGACCAACTGCGCATCGCGCTCACCGAGCAGAAGCAACAGTCGATGCCGCTCGGGCGCCTGCTGGTGCGGTTGGGCTTCGTCACCGAGGCCGTGGTGCGCGACATCATGGCGCGCGCCATCGGCCAGGAGACCCTGGACCTCACCCAAGTGGTGGTGGATGCAGACGCGCTGAAGCTCATCCCCCAGGAATACGCGCGCCGGCACCGGGTGTTGCCCGTGGCCGTGGATGCCCAGGCTCAACAGTTGCTCGTGGCCATTACCGAAGTCTTCAACGTCGCCGCGCTCGATCAACTGCGCGCCACGCTGGGCGCGGGTATCAAGATCAAGACCGTGCTCGCCGGCGAGGCTCAACTCGAAGACGCGATCGATCACTTCTACGGGCATGAACTGTCCGTCGACGGCATTTTGAAGGAGATCGAGACCGGTGAGATCGACTACCAGAGCCTTGAGTCCGACGGGGAGGAGTACACGCAGCCATTGGTCCGCCTCGTGGGCGCGCTGCTCGTCGACGCGGTCAAGCGCTCGGCCTCGGACATCCACTTCGAACCCGAGGCGGCCTTCCTACGCATCCGTTACCGGATCGACGGCGTGCTCGAGCAGGTACGCAGCCTGCACAAAAACTACTGGCCAGGCATTGTTGTCCGCCTGAAGGTCATCGGCGGGATGAACATCGCCGAGACCCGGGCGCCCCAGGACGGGCGCATATCGCTCACCCTCAACGGCCGGCCCGTAGACTTCCGGGTCTCCACCCAGCCCACGATCTGGGGCGAGAACATCGTGTTGCGAGTGCTCGACCGCGAGAAATCCATCATCAGCCTGGCACAACTGAAGCTCCCAGCGCACGTGCTCACCACCATCAATCTGATGCTGGCGCGCCCGGAGGGCATCATCATCCTCACCGGCCCCACGGGTAGCGGAAAGACCACCACGCTCTACTCGCTGCTCTCGAGGCTCAATGCCGAGGGGGTCAATATCATGACCCTGGAGGACCCGGTGGAGTACCCGGTGCCGATGATGCGCCAGACCTCGGTGAACGAAATGGCGAAGGTGGACTTCGTCACCGGCATCCGCTCCATCATGCGCCAGGATCCCGACATCATCCTCATCGGCGAGGTTCGCGACCGCGATACGGCGGACATGGCTTTCCGGGCGGCCATGACCGGGCACCAAGTGTTTACCACACTGCATACGAACTCCGCGCTGGGCGCCTTCCCGCGTCTCGTCGACATCGGCATCCTCCCCGAGATCATCGCCGGCAACGTCATCGGGGTGGTCGCACAGCGCCTGGTGCGCGTGCTGTGCCCCAACTGCCGGGAAGCCTACCAGCCATCGCCCGAGGAGGCACGGCTATTGGGCGTCGAACGCGGCAGCCCGGGCACGATCTACCGGCCCGCAGGCTGCAAGCAGTGCAATATGCGCGGTTACCGCGGGCGTATCGCCTTGATGGAGATCCTGCGCCTGGATGCGGAACTCGACGAAATGGTGGCCAGCCGATCCAGCGCGAGTCATTTGCGCGACGCCGCGCTGCGCAAGGGGTTCCGCCCCCTCGCCGAAGAGGGCGTGGCCCGCGTGCTCGACGGCACCACGTCGCTGAGCGAGATCGCGCGCGCGGTGGATCTCACCGCACGCTTCGGCTAGGACGCGCTGCGGCGCCCGCCCCCTTGCCCGCCTTTAATTACAAGGCCATCGACCGGGGCGGGCGCCAAGCTCGCGGTCGCCTGGACGCAGCTAACGAGGTGGATCTCGAATTGCGCCTCAAGCGCATGGGGCTGGACCTGATCACCTTCCGCGTGCTCTCAGATCGGCGGCGTGCGCTGGGCCGCAGTACCGTCACCCGACTGGACCTGATCGCATTTTGCTTCGACGTGGAGCAAATCTCGCGCGCCGGCATACCCCTGGTCGAAGGCATACGGGACCTGCGCTCGAGCGTGGAGAACCCGCGGTTCCGGGAAATTCTCTCCTCGGTCGTGGAGGACATCGAGGGCGGGAAGAGCCTGTCCCAGGCGCTCGGCAGCTTCCCGCTGGTGTTCTCGCCCGTGTTCGTGAGCCTGGTGCGCGCCGGGGAGCAGGCAGGACGATTGGCCGAGGTGTTCACCAGCCTCGGCGCGACGCTAAAGTGGCAGGATGAAATGGTGTCGCGTGCCCGGCAACTTATGGTGTATCCCCTGCTGCTGCTCGCGGTCGTGGTCGCCGTGGCGCTTTTTCTTCTGCTGTTCCTCGTCCCGCAGGTAGTTACACTGCTGAAGAACCTCGGGCTGCAGTTGCCGCTGCAAACGCGCATCCTGCTGGCCATCTCCGAATTCCTGCGCGAGGACTGGTTCCTCGTGCTACCCGTCCCGGTAGCCCTCGCGGGGGCTACTTCCTGGTTCGTGTCCGCGACCCCCCGGGGCGGCTACCTGTTCGACTACTGGAAGCTGCGCCTGCCGCTGGTAGGGCCCGTCCTGCACAAAATCATCGTCGCCCGCTTCGCAAACTTTTTTGCGCTCATGTACGAATCGGGAATCACGATCCTCGATGCACTTAAGACCAGCGAGGGGATTGCGGGCAACCGCGTGGTGGCCGAGGCACTCCAGCGTGCGGGACAGCAGATCAGCGCGGGGGAGAGCTTCAGCGATGCACTTCAGAACACCGGCCTCTTTCCGCCGCTGGTAGTGCGCATGGTGCGCGTTGGCGAGACCACAGGAGCCCTCGACCGGGCACTGCTCAACGTCACTTACTTCTACAACCGCGATGTACGCGAATCCGTGGACAAGGCTCTGCAATTGCTTGGCCCTGCCATGACGCTTATCCTCGGCGGCATGCTCGCGCTCATCATGTTCGCTATCCTGGCCCCCATCTACGAGGTCATCGGCAAGATCCGGTTCTAATCCCCATGGCACGAAAGCTCCTGCTCTGTCTGTCCACCTTCAACGTCACCGCGGCCTTGGCCCGCGGACGGCGCGTGGGGCCGTGCACGGAGTTCGAGGATGATGAGGAAGGACACACGGCCTTCCACGCCTACCTGCGGCGCCTGTCCGGAGTCCCGGTCTACCTCATGGTCGACACGGTGGACGAGGATTACCGCCTGGAGACGCTCCCCCATGCCTCCGGCCGTGACCGGCGTGACCTCCTCGAGCGCAAGCTGCGGCAGATCTACCGCAACAGTTCTTTCGTCGGCGCCGCTCTGCAGTCACGCGAAACTGAGCGCAGGCGGGATGACCGGTACCTGCTGGCGGCAGTGACCAACGCCGAAATCTTCGACCCCTGGTTACGCCACATCAACAGCCAGCGGCTTCCGGTGGCCGGGGTGTTCCCGCTGCCGCTGGTGAGCCTGGGCTTGATCAAGTTACTGGATCTGCGCGAGCGCAACGTGCTGTTGGTATCAAGCCACTCCGCGGGCGTGCGGCAGACCTTTATCCGTGACCAACGGTTCCGCATCAGCCGTCTCACGCCGGTACGACTCGGGGATGCCGCGTCGAGCGGGGAGTCCTACGCCGAGGAGGTTAAAAACACGCGGATGTACCTGGACGCCCTGAACATCACCCATGTGGATGACCAGATCCAGGTCCTGGTGCTCGATCAGGATGGGTCCTTAGGAGGACTCGCCGAAGCGATCGAGACCAGTCGGCGCAATCTCACCTGTCGTTACCTGGGCCCGTCGCAACTGGTTGCATTGGCGGGACTCACCAGCAACGCTCTGCAGCAGAGCAGGGACGCGCTGCACTTGCTCCTGCTGGCACGCCGAGCGCCGAGCTTTAACATCGCGCCCGCTAACCTTTTGGTGGGCTTCGAGCACTACCGCGCACGCGGCCTCATCCATGCCGCGTGCGCCCTCGCACTGCTGTTGACTTCGGCCTGGACCGGCGTGCAGGTCTGGCGGGCAGCGGCACTGACCGAGGAGGCGGGCGAAGTGGCGGGTAACACGGCGCACCAGCAGGCTTTGTATCAGGAAATCACACGCAGCTTTCCCCCGGCCCCAACCAGCGCAGAGCCATTGCGGCAGACCGTGGAGGTCGCCGAGCGCATAGAATCCCTGGCCCGCACGCCGGAACAGGTCTTCCAGATCGTGAGCCAAGCGCTGGAGCGCAGCCCGGCCATCGCACTGCAGGGGCTTCTGTGGCGCCGCGCCGCACCGGCGGCGGCGGGCAGCGAGGGCGCACCGGACCCGACTGGGCCGTTTCCGGGGCAATGGGCCACGCTTCAGCTGGAACTCCGGGGCTATACCGGGGGTTACCGCGGCGCGCTGGGCAGCATCGATCAGTTCGTCGCGGAATTGGCCCGAAGCGAAGCGGTGGCCGAAGCCAAAGCATCGCGGTTGCCGCTCAACCTGAACCCGTCCGGGACGCTGTCCGGCAGCACGGCAAGCGCCCGCCAGGAGCAGCCCAAGACGGCACAATTCGAAGTGCAGTTGCTGCTAAAACCAGGAGTCTGACGCGCGTGCGCCTTCGCTTGACCGACCTGAGCGCCCTGTCCCGGCCCCTTTTCCTACTCCTCGGGGTGCTGGTGCTTTGCTCGGTGTTGGTGCGCTACGGCAACGCACGTGTCGAGCACGCCCGAGCGGACCTGGCTGCGCAGGAGACCGCCCTCGGCAACGCGCGGCAGCGCGTGCAGCGCTCGGATGAGGAAAAACAGACGATCCTCCACTCGGTGGACGCTTATCGCACGCTGGAGCGCCGCGGCCTGGTGGGCACTGAACAGCGCATCAGCTGGCTCGACGCGCTACGCGCGGCGAATCAGGAAGCCGAACTCTTCGGCGTGGATTACGAACTCGCCGCCCAGCAACCCTATGCCTATGCGGCGCGCGTTCAGGCCGGCTCGCTCAAAGTCGACCAGTCGGTGATGCGGCTGCGTTTCGGGTTGCTGCACGAGGAGGACCTTCTGCGATTCTTCAAGGCCCTGGGCGCGGAGCAGGCTGGCGCTTTTTCGTTAAGCGAATGCGCGTTGCAGCGTCTGATCAGTGACGTATCCAAACCCGCCAACCAGCCCACTTTGCGGGCGGAATGCAGCCTCGCCTGGATCACCATTCGGACCCCGCCTGGCCCGGAGAAGCGGCCATGAGGGCGGCTTGCCTCGCCCTCCTTCTGCTCGTCTGGGTCGCCCTGGCCGGTGCGCAGGAACTCAAAGGACGCCTGTTCTTCACGCCCACGGAACGAGCGGCACTGGAGAACGCCCGGCGCAACAAGATCAAAGCCGAGGAATTGGCCGCCGCAGCGGCGAGTAAGCCCCGGGTAGCGCCGGCGCGTGATGTCACCATCAACGGCATGGTTCGCCGGTCCGATGGCGAGAGCGTCGTTTGGGTCAACGGCAAGCCGCTGCAGGGACGCTCAGAGGACGGACTGAGCGTCGTGCCCGCCCGGACCCACCCCGGGAGCGTCATCGTGCACCTGCCCCAAGGCGGCCCCCCGGTGGAGTTGAAGGTGGGCCAGAACGTGGACGTGAGCAGCGGCACCATCAGCGACAGCTTCGGCCGTGCGCGCTCGGCGCGGGGCCCAACACCGCCGCTCCAGGCGACACCAACTCTGCCACCGGGCGCAACCTCCGAAGTGACTCCGGTGGCAAAGCCGTGATCGGCCGACCGGACCGGTGCGGGGGCTACATCACCGCAGCGCTGCTGTCCGTTCTCGCAACGGTCGTGGTGGCCGGACTGCTCACCACCGCCCGATTGCGCGACGGGGATCTGGAGCGCCGCAGCGCCACCAGAGAAGCTCTGGCGCAGGCCAAGCGAGCGCTGCTTGCCTACGCCGCCTCGGGTCCGCACCCGCCCGGCGTGCTGTTGGGTAGCCTGCCCTGCCCGGACCTCCGCAACGACGGCTACGCGCCCGGGGTCTGCGCGGAAGCCGTGCGCCGCCTCGGGCGACTGCCCTGGCGCACCTTGGGGCTTCCGGACCTACGTGACGCGGACGGCGAGCGACTCTGGTATGCCGTTTCGGGCCGCTTTGTGGAAACGCTGGCCCAATCGCCGTGCCCGCTGCCGGGCAGCGCCGCCTGTCTCAACAGCGACACGCCGGGCGCCATCACCGTCCGCGAAAGCCAGGCAGCGGGTCTCGCCACCGGCAGCAATGCCGCCATTGCGGTGGTGCTTTCGCCGGGTGCGGCGCTCACGCGCCAGGGCGCCGCCAGCCCGCAAGACCGTGGCTGCAGAAGAGGGCTGGCGGCGGACGCGCAGTGCCTGGGCTCCGGCATCTGCTCCGGCGCCAACCTCTTGGTCGCGGGCCGGCCCGACTATCAGCAAACGGCGCGGTGCGATCCCGCCAACTATCTGGACGTTGTGGGTCCGCCGGTGCTTAACGTTGCCGGCAATCCTGGTGCACAAGAGGACAATGTCGGTTTCCAGGACTTCTCGGCGACCGACGGCCTTTTGCTGGGCCCCGTTTTGGACGCCAACCGCGTTCCCGTGCTCAACGACACCGGGCTGCTGGTGGAGCGCGGCGATCTCTTTCCGCCGCTCGAACGCCGAGTCGGCGCAGACGTGCTGCGCTGCCTAGTACGCTATGGGGCTGCCAACGGCGGCCATTACCCCTGGACAGCGGCACCCGACAGCTATGATCCGACGGTCGGCCCCACCCCCATGGTCCCCGGCAACAGCTTTGGGCGCGTGCCGGACGAATCCACCCTCGCGGGACTGGCTGCCCAGGGCATGAGCAGCACTTGGCCGGGCGGATGCCCGCTTGCCGGTTCACCGGTTTGGTGGACCCACTGGCGCGAATTGGTTTTCTTCGCCACCGCACCCGCCTTTGCTCCGGGCGGACCTGCCGTCGACTGCAGCGCCGGCTGCTTCCGCGTGGGCTGGCCCACGGCGCCAGCCAGCTCCCGTCTGGTCGTTTTGGTGGCGGGTGGCGCGCTACCGGGCACGCCAACCCCACAGCTGCATCGGTCGAACGCCACGCCAACGAACTACCTGGAGGGCAGCGACCTGAGCGGCGCCCCCTACTTCATCACCGCACGAGCCTCGAGCACTTTCAACGATGTGGTCCTGGCGCACTAGCGGCAGGGGCGGCCCGCAGGGCTTCACCCTGATCGAACTGGCTGTCGTCCTGCTCGTCATCACGCTACTGCTGGGCACCCTCCTCGTGCCGCTGTCCAAGCAGGTCGAGCAGCGCAGCATTCGCCTGACGGCGCAGCGGCTTCAGGACGCCCAGGAGGCACTGCTCGGGTTCGCCATGGCTAACGGGCGTTTCCCCTGTCCGGCGGCGGCGGGCGGCACCGGCACGGAGGCCTTCGCGGCGCTTACCGGCAACGCTACAAACGGCAAATGCGCGGCCTTCAGTGGGTTCCTGCCGGGGGTAACCCTGGGACTGGCGAACGTCGACGGCCAGGGTTACGCACTCGACGGGTGGGAAACCAGCACCAACCGGCTTCGCTACGCGGTGTCGGGTGCCACCGTGAATGGCGTGGCAAACGTCTTCACCAGTTTCCCCGCGGGGGGGCCAGGGATGCGTGTAGCAGGTATTAGCGCGCTCTCCAGCGCCGTGCAGGCCTTCCTGTCGGTCTGCGCCAGCGGCGTCGGCATCATCCCCGGCGCTCCTCCGACCTGCGGCGCCCTGGGAAGTGCCAACGCGCTGGCGGACGGCACTGCCGTGGTGGTCATCTACTCCCTGGGCGCCAACGGCTTTCTCACCGCTGGCAAGGTCGCGCCCCTCAACGCCGACGAGCAGGTGAACTTCGCCGCAGCCGGCGCCTTCGTCAGCCGGACCGCTTCGGGCCAGGTCCAGGGCAACGCAGCGGCGGAGTTCGATGACCTGGTGGCTTGGATCGCACTCCCCACCGTGGTGAGCCGCTTGGTGGCTGCAGGTCAGTTGCCGTGAGAAGGGTCCGGGGCGAGCCGGAAGCACACAGCCCCTTGCCGATTCTGCGCAAGGCTCAGCCGGTAGCGCTGTCGGGCCGCCTGTCGGGCAGACTGGTAGAGGCCCACGCCCAATCCTGTCACCGAAGCCACCGGCGTGTTGAAGAGCCTGGCCGCCAACGTCCCGGCCAGCTGCTCGCCGCTATCTTCCACCTCCAGGGCCGCGGCGCCGTCCCAGTTCAGGCGTACGGTTACCCGCAAGTCAGCACTGACGTGGCGCTTGGCGAGTGCGTTCTGGATGAGGTTTCCGCCCACCGAATCGAAGAGTTCGCCGGGAAGTACAGCCCCCTCGGGCAAGGGGCTGAGCAGAAAGCTCACCGGATCATGGGCATGGCGTACCCGCAATTCCTGCCACCATTCGATGGCCGGCCGCGGGTCGAGCCGTGCCGGGTCGCGCAACTCCAACTTGTCCAAGGTGATCTGCAACCGGGCGGCAATCTGCGGCAGGTGACGGCGCACCAAACGCTGCCCAGCCGCAAGATCTTCCTCGCCGGCAGCCTCGACGGCCGCACAGAGCGAACGCAAGGACTGCAGCAGATTCTTTACGTCGTGCGTCAGTCGCGAGCCGGTCTCCGCGACCGCCCGCAGGTAGGCACCGTGGCGTTCCTCCACTTCCCGCCGCTTGGCGTCGTGGAATTCCGCCAGCAGCCGCGCCAGCAGGCGCAGGTGAACCAACAGCGCTGGGCCGGGAGCCCAGCGCGTGTGCAAGGTCAACGTGAGTTCGGGGTGATCGAAGGTCGTCGCATGAGCCGATTGTTGACCGGCCCTTCCGGGACCCGCCGGGGTGCGCCACTGCACGCCGCTTACGAAGGGGAGTTGTGCCATCTCGCGGACCGCCTCGGCAAGGAAGGTCTCCGGTTCGCGCTCTTGATCAGCCAGGGTGGCCAGGCGGTGCATCCAGCGCTCGAAAGGGATGCCGATGCTGAGCACATAGCCGGTGAGGACCTGGCCCAGCCCAGCGAACCCGCCGCGCGGATCCCACAGCCAGCTAAAGCCCACGAGCAAGGCCGCTACCACCACGAGTGTCTGTGCCAAGGCCAGCGCGTAATCGCCATGGCTGACCTGGCGTATGGTGAAGGCACCGAGCATGAGCAACACCACCAGCAGGAACAGGGTGAGGCTCAGGAACAGATCCACCGACTCGCCCGGGGCGCGCAATCCACGCTCCTCTCGCACCAAAAAAATCCCCAACACCGGGAAGAGCATCCCGTAGCGCATGGCGCCCAGGAACAGGCCAGTAAACCCGCCGGGAACGTCGAAGAGCCGCGGCACGACCCAAAGCAGCAGGACCGTCAGCAGGTAAAGCGCGGCCAGCAGGGAGATGCGGCGGTGTCGCGGTCGGCTTATAGCGGTGACTTCTCCCCCGATGAGCGCGAAGAGGATGCAGATCCACAGCGCGAGCAGCCAGAGGCTGTCCCAGGCAACCAGCAGCAGCGCCATGCCCAGCACCAGGACCACCTGACCAGGGTAGAGGCGCCGCTCGCCTCTCCACACCGGCTGCCACAGCAGGAAGCAGCCAAAGTGGAACAGCAGCGCGGCCTGCCCCAGGCGAGTCTGGGGCCCGACCGCAAGAGCGGCGTGGAGGCCGAGCAGGTTGAGCGCCAGCCAATCCTGCTGTCTCAGCGGCGGGGAGATCCTCACCTCGGGGCGCGTCCGTGTGAGCCCCGATGAACCGCGCCCTGGTGATCGCGCGATTCACCGCACTGGAATCCTGGCGCACCCGGCTCTACGTGGTACAAGCCTGTTTCCTCGGGGGGCTGCTGCTGGCTGCGGCGTTCCTCCGCGAGCTTGCCCTGATCGACGCACAGGCGATCGGGGCGGGGTTCCTTGCGGTCACCGTGCGCCTGGGCACCGTGTTTTTGCTCAGCCTGCACGTGGCGAGCGCGCTCGCGCGCGAGTTCAACGACCGCGGCACGGAATTTTTGTTGTCGCTGGATTCTCCGCGGGGCGGCTATTTCGCCGGCAAGCTCGGGGGCTTTCTGGTGGTGGCCGCGGGCATGGCGGCACTGGCCACCGCGGCACTCGCCACGGCGACGACGGGCCCGGGCCTTGCACCCTGGGGCTTGTCCCTTGCTCTGGAGCTTGCCCTGGTGGCAGCCGTGACGCTCTTTTGTGCGATTAGTTTTACCCAACTCGTTGCCACCTTGAGCTTCGTGTTCGGATTCTACCTGCTGGCCCGTGGCATCCGGGTAATGCAACTCATCAGCGCCGCGCCGCTCGCCGGCGGCGAACTACCGCAGCGCGCCGTCTCCCGCCTGGTGGAGTTTCTGGCGCTCCTGCTACCGGATCTCTCGGCGTTCTGCCGCACCAGTTGGCTTCTGGATGCCTCGCCTGCCTGGGGTGAACTGCCAACGCTGGCTACCCAAACCGCGGCTTACCTGGCCCTGCTCTGCGGCGCCGCGCTAGTGGACCTGTACCGGCGGGAGGTCTGATGGTCGAACCCCGAACGCGAGCCCGCGTCCCCTGGATCGTCTGGACGCTGCTCGGCCTAGCAGTGCTGGTACAGGTCGGCTTGCGCGCCAGCCAGCCCGCGCCGGTGGCCCGGGCGAGTGCACTGGCGGCACCACCACGGCTCGCCTTCGCCCGGGCGGCAAGCCTTGGGGAGGAGCGCGTTCTCGGCCAATGGCTCGCCCTTTACCTTCAGGCCTTTGACAACCAGCCGGGTATCAGCGTGCCCTTCATGAGTCTGGATTACGCGCGCGTGGAGCTTTGGCTGGATCTTTTGCTTGCACTCGACCCGGCGGGGTCCTACCCGCTCCTCATGGCTGCCCACCTGTATGGACAAGTTCCCGATGCGACCCGCACCCGGCGCATGCTGGAGTTCATTCACCGGCATTACCTAGTCGATCCGCCTGGGCGTTGGCGCTGGCTCGCCCACGCCGTGGTCATTGCCCGGCACCGGTTGCAGGACCCTCGGTTGGCGCTGCACTACGCGCAAAGCCTCGCCGAAGCCCCCGACGGGGCTCGGACGCCCGGCTGGGCGCGGCAAATGCACATTTTTTTGCATGAGGACCTGGGAGAGGCGGACACCGCCAAACTCCTGCTCGGAGGACTTCTCGCCAGCGGGACCTTGTCCGACCCAAAGGAAATCCACTTTCTCATGAGCCGCTTGCAGGCGCTTCAGGCTGTTGAGAATGGCGTCAAAAATCCGTCATCCCTGTCGACGGTCAGACGCTCACCGGGAGCGCCTGGGGCCCTTCAAGCGCCTATAGCCCCCCAAGCGCCGCTAAATTGACAAGTTTGTTTGACAGTTGATCGCAAGATCATTATTTTTCGGCATAAACGCATTTGGCACAATTCTGGCTTGAACCACCCCATCGGGCCGTCAGCGAAACCCGCGAAGGGTTATTCGACTGGGCGGACATCAAGGAGCAGGAAACACCATGAACAAATCGAAGGGTTTTACGCTCATCGAGATCGCCATCGTGCTGGTGATCATCGGATTGCTGCTGGGCGGGCTATTAAAGGGCCAGGAGCTGATCACGGGCGCCCGCGTGCGCAACCTCATTTCTCAGCAGGACGGTATAAAGACTGCCTTCTTCGGCTTCCAGGACCGCTTCCGTGCGCTGCCCGGGGACTATGCCGCGGCGGACACGAACATCAACTGTGGCGCGGCGGTCTGCCCTAACGGCGACGGCAATGGACGCATTGAAGGACCCAACGGCGCGGGCACCCAAGAGGGGATTCTGGCCTGGACGCACTTGTCGGCCGCAGGCTTCCTCAACGGAAGTTACACCACGGTCGCGAAGCCGGCTACGTTGTTCACGCTAACTAGTTCGCCCGTGAACCCCTATGGCGTCTACCTCGAACTGCTCTGGGACAACAATTACGGAAACGCTGCAGTGCCAACGCCGCCCAAGCATAACCTAAAAACCGGAAATCAGATCCCCGTGGACATTCTGGCGGAGATCGACCGCAAGGTCGACGACGGGTTCCCCTACTCCGGCGCCTTCCAACTGACCACCTGGGGCCCGCAGAAAGACAACCCAGCCGACACCAAGCAGACCGACGCCACCTGCGTGACGGGAGCGGGCGCTGGCACCTGGAACGTCACTGGAGGAAGCACCAACTGCGGCGCTGCCAGTCTGTTCTAAACGGCCGCCTGGGCCGGACACGGCCCGGCGCTGCGCGGGCGACGGCGTCCCGCCAGCGCGGCTTCAGCCTAGTGGAGATCGCCCTCGTCCTCGTCGTAGGCGGCTTGCTCATGGGCGGCGTACTCGTGGGCCAGGAGGTGATTCAGGGCGGCCGCGTGCGCCGGATCATCTCCCAGCAGCAGGACCTGACGCTGGCCGTTCTGGCCTTCCAGGACCGCTATCGCGCGATGCCCGGCGATTATGCGCTGGCGTCCACGCACCTGCCCTGCCCGGGTGGATGCGTGAACGGCGACGGTGACGGAAAGGTCGACACCATAGGTGCCCCCGCGGAATCACTGGTGGCCTGGAGCCACCTCTCTGCGGCCGGCCTGCTCACCAGCGGATTTACCGTCGATGCGCAGACCCGGACGACCAGCGGGAACAATACGCCGCGCAATGCGTACGGCGGCTACATGCACTTGGCGTTCGATTCCACCTGGGGAGAGCCTCTGGCCAGCAACGACACCCGGCCAAGACATAATCTGAAGACCGGCCCCGGCATACCGCCCAGCGTGCTTGCTGAGATCGACCGGAAGATCGATGATGGGCTCCCCACTGTCGGGCGCCTGCAGTTCTCCGGCTACCTCTCCTCAGACGCGGCCGTTTTGGCCACCGGCGGAACTTGTCTCGCGGGCGCCGTAGGGCAGCGACAGTGGGGCCACGGGCGCGACGGCGATTGTGGCGCCGCCACGCTCTTCTGAGGCCTCGGGCGCGGGCTCAGCCGTCGACGATTCTCGACTCGGCCGCACCCAGGTCGGACTCAAGGCCGCGCAGCACGAGGACGTCGCCCACCGCCAGCTGCATGGAAGGATCCGGCTCGCGTTCCCGCACCGTGCGCCGGCGCACCGCGGTGACCTCGACCCTGAGTTGCGCTAGCGCCATCTCCTCTAGCGTCCGGCCCACCGCGTTGGCGCCCGACTCGAGCGTTACCGAGTGCAGGCGCAGTTGAAGTCCGTCCCGGATATCGCCCGCGTCGTCCGTCGCCCCGCGGAAGAACCCGCGGAACTGGCTGTAGCGGCTCTCGCGAGTTTCCCGGATACGCCGCAGAACGCGGTTAAAGGGCACGCCAGTGAGCATGAGCACGTGCGAGGCCAGCATTAAGCTGCCCTCGACGATCTCGGGGACTACTTCAGAGGCGCCGGCCTCGCGCAGTTGATCGATATCGGTCTCGTCGCGCGTGCGCACCACCACGGGCAGGCCGGGGCGCAGTTCGTGGGCCAGTTCCAGGATGCGCAAAGCGGAGCGCGTATCGGCGTGGCAGACCACCAGGGCCGCAGCCCGCTTCACGCCCGCCGCCGCCAGGACCTCCCTGCGCCCGGCATCACCGAAGACCACGCTCTCCCCAGCCGCTGCCGCTTCCTTTACCCGCTGCGGGTCCAGATCCAGGGCGATGAAAGGTACCTGCTCCTGTTCAAGGAGGCGGGCCAAGCTTTGCCCGCTTCGCCCATACCCGCAGAGGACCACGTGGCGGTCAACCGTCAATGTCCTGGCTGCGATGTTGTGCAGCGCCATGGCGCGCGCCATCCATTCCGAGCGGCTAAATCGCCGCACCAGCGGTTCGCTATGCTCCAGTATGAAGGGCGCGGCCAACATGGACAGGATCATGGCCGCCAGCACCACCTGTTCCAGGTGGGGGCCAATGAGTTGCTTGGCTGCGGGCTGGGATAGCAGCACGAGGCCGAACTCCCCCGCAGCACAAAGTGCCAGCCCAACGCGTAGCGCCGTGCCCGGCTCGGCGCCGAACAGGCGCGCGAGTCCTGCGGTGAGACCGGTCTTCAGCAACACCAGCCCGAGGAGAGCAAGCGCCACCGCCACCGCGTGGCCTGCCACCTCGGCGGGGTTCAGTTGCATACCGACGGTGACGAAGAAGAGCCCGAGAAGAACGTCCTGGAATGGACGGATGTCGTTCTCCACCTGATACCGATAGGGCGTCTCCGAGATCAGCATACCGGCCAGGAAGGCGCCCAGGGCGTAGGACAGCCCCAGCTGGCCACTGAGCCACGCCAAACCGAGGGTGAACAGCAACAGGTTGAGCATGAAAAGTTCTGGGGACTTCTGGCGGGCCACCAGATGGAACCAGGGCTTGAGGATGCGCTGGCCCAGATTGAGCACCAGGACCAGCAATACCGCCGCCTTCACCGACGCCGACGTCAGGTCTTGCGCCAACTGCTGGGCGCTTCCCGAGAGGGCCGGCACGAGCAGGAGCAGAGGAACGACGGCAAGGTCCTGGAGGAGCAGCACGCCCATCACCTGGCGACCATGCTGCGAGTTAAGTTCCAAGCGCTCGGAGAGCATCTTGCCAAGGATGGCGGTGGAAGACATGGCCAACGTGCCGCCGAGCACGATTCCAACCCGCCAGGACAGCCCGCCAGCGAGACAGAGCAGTTCCACGACGGCGATCACCGAGAGGACCTGAGCGCTGCCCAGCCCGAACACGATCCGACGCATGCTGAGCAGCCGTGGCAGGCTGAAGTCCAGGCCAATGGCAAACATCAGGAAGACCACCCCGAACTGGGCGAGGCTTCGCGTATCGGGCTCGTCGGGGATCCAGGCCAGCGCGTGCGGTCCGATCACGATGCCCACGCACAGATACCCGATCAACGCAGGCAGGCGCAGGAGGCGGAATACAACCACCACCACGACGGCCACCGCCAGCAGGATCAGGGAGAGTTCGAGCGTGTCATGCATGCGTGGGACCCGATGAGAAATTGCCCTCGGTGCGGCACCTCGGTGCGCACGCAGACCACTTTACACCGGCTAGCGTCCAGAGCCGTGGCCCCGAGCCAACCGGCTGCGCCCATTAGGCTATACTTTTGCCATGGAAACGCCGGTCGTGCACGCCCCAGCTTCCGGCGCCCTGGCTAGCGCGCGCCGTACCCTCGCCATCGAGTCCCGTGCGGTGGGTGCACTGGCCGAGCGCCTCGATCAGGGCTTCGAGAGCGCCGTAGCGCTCATCCTCGCCTGCCGTGGCCGCGTCGTGGTCAGTGGCATCGGCAAATCCGGCCACGTGGCGCGCAAAATCGCCTCCACGCTGGCAAGCACCGGCACCCCGTCGTTTTTTGTGCATCCCGCCGAGGCCAGCCATGGTGACTTGGGCATGATTACGGGGGAAGACGTCGTCGTCGCACTTTCCAATTCCGGTGAAAGCGCCGAGGTGCTCGCGGTCATCCCGCTGATCAAACGGCGCGGCGCCCGACTGATCGCCATCTCAGGAAACCCACGCTCTACCCTCGCGCTGCAGGCGGACCTGCACCTCGACAGCGCCGTGGCCGAGGAAGCCTGCCCGCTCGGCCTCGCGCCGACGGCGAGCACCACGGCCGCGCTAGCCCTGGGTGACGCCCTGGCGGTGGCGTTGCTCGAGGCCCGCGGCTTCGGTGCGGAGGATTTCGCGCGGTCCCACCCTGGAGGGGAACTGGGACGGCGACTGCTCACACGGGTGAGTGACGTGATGCGCTCGGGCGAGGCGCTGCCTGTAGTAGCCCCCGGGGTCGCACTGATCGAAGCGGTGCGCGAGATCTCGCGAAAGGGCATGGGAATGGCGGCGGTTCTCCAGGATGACGGCCGCTTGGCCGGCGTGCTGACCGACGGCGATTTGCGTCGGGCCCTCGAGCGCGGGGTCGACCCCGGTCGAGCCTTGGTTGAGACGGCCATGACGGCGTCTCCGCAGACGGTCGGCCCCGGGGAATTGGCGCAGGCGGCGGTGAAACTGATGGAAGACCGTCATATCACCCAGGTACTTGTCGTGGATGAAGACAGGCGGCTCGTCGGCGCCTTGAATCTGCATGACCTGTTCCGGGCGCGGGTCGTCTAAGGCGCGCGGTGAGCCCTGCTACGGAACTGGGTCGACAGTTGCCAGATCGAGCAGCGGCCGTGCGCCTGCTGGTGCTAGACGTCGACGGCGTCCTGACCGATGGCCGCCTGAGCTATGGCGCGCGTGAGGGGGAAGAATTTAAGTCCTTCCACGTACGCGACGGACTGGGGATGAAGCTCCTCCAGGAGAGCGGCGTACGGCTGGCCATCCTCTCCGGGCGGCGTTCCGCGGCGGTGGAGCGCCGTGCCCATGAGTTGGGCATCACGAGGTGCTTCCAGGCGGTGCAGAACAAGGCTTGCCGCTTGACCGCCCTCCTCGAGGAGGAGGGCTTGGGGGCGCAGCAGGTCGCGTGTATCGGTGACGACCTTCCGGACCTACCCCTCATGTTACGGTGCGGCCTTGCCGTTACAGTGCCTGAGGCTCCTGAGGAACTGCGGCACCGGGCGCATTATGTCACCCGTCTGCCCGGCGGCGGCGGAGCGGTGCGAGAACTTTGCGAACTGGTGATGCGCTCCCAAGGCACCTGGGAAGACATGCTGGCCCGTTATCTGACATGAGGGGAAGCCGCTGGGTCGCCTGGGTCCCGGTCGCGCTGGTCTCGGCGCTCGCGCTGTTGACTTGGTGGCTGGACCAGACCGTCAGTGCGCTCAATCCCAGTCACCGGGGTGGCGCGGCTCATGAGCCAGATTTTGTGATCGAGCAGTTCAGCGCGCGGCGGATGAATGAGGGCGGAACAGAACACTATGTCATGCGAGCCAAGAAGTTGGTGCACTATCGCGATGACAACAGCGCGACGGTTGAAGAGCCGCGAATGACCAGCTACGAGCCCGGCAAGGCCCCCTTGACCATCCAGGCCCACCGTGGCCGCCTCTCGGCGGACGCTAAGGATGCGTTTTTCCAGGACGAGGTGGAGGTCCGCCGCAGCGGCGACGCCGAGCACGAGGCCTTGGGGCTGTTCACGAGCTTCTTGCATGTGCTCCCCGATCAGGAACTGGCCACCACAGACGTGGCGGTGACGCTGACTAATGGCAATAGCGTGATCCGGTCAGTTGGCCTAGAATTCAACAACCGTGCGCACACGCTTAAGCTGTTGGGCAAGGTCCGCGGCCAGTTTGCGACCCCAAGAAAACTGGCGCTCTCCGGACCTCGCGCACCTGCGCGGAAGCGCCCGGCAGTCCGACCCCGAAAAAAGTCGAGGTAAGCCATTGAGCCGCATTCTCTTCCGAGCATGCACCCTTGCGCTGTTGCTGGCGAACAGTGCTCATGCTGAACGCGCCGACCGCGAGCGCCCGGTGAACATTGAATCCGACCGACTGGCCATCGATGACGCACGCAAGGAGAGTGTTTTCGAGGGCAACGTCACGCTGAGCCAGGGGACGATGGTCCTGAAGGCGGACAAGGTGATCGTGCGCCAGGACACGGGCGGCTTCAACTACGGCATCGCCTACGGCAAGCCCGCTTATTTCCGGCAAAAACGCGAGGGCTCCGAGGAGTTCATCGAAGGTTATGGGCAGCGCCTGGAGTACGATGGGAAGGCGGACAAACTGCAGATGTTCACCGACGCGCAGATCCGCAAGGGGGGTGACGAGGTACACGGGGACTACATCTCCTACGACGCGGTCACTGAGTTCTACCAGGTCGTCGGCGGGGGGCGCGCGGCCGCCACGACGACCAACCCGAAGGGCCGCGTAACCGTGACGATCCAGCCCAAGCGAAAGCCCGGAGCCCCTTCCGCGCCGCTTACGCTGAAGCCTTCGACGAACCTGAAGGATCCGCTGGAGCAGTGATGCCCGACATCGCAGAGCCTCTCCCCGTGACCAATCCAACGCGTATCGCCCGCAGCGAACTGCGTGCCTCGCATCTGAAGAAGCGCTTCCAGGCGCGCTCCGTGGTCAAGGACGTGTCCCTGGAAGTGCAAAGCGGTGAGGTTGTGGGACTGCTTGGTCCGAATGGCGCCGGCAAGACCACCTGTTTCTACATGATCGTCGGGCTGGTGGCGAGCGACGGGGGCTCCATCATGCTCGATGGGCGCAACCTCAATCGCATGCCGATCCACCGGCGCTCGCGCATGGGGCTGGCGTACCTGCCGCAGGAGGCCTCCATCTTCCGCAAGCTGTCCGTGGCGGAGAACATCCAGGCCGTGCTGGAGTTGCGTCAGGTGGCGGATCCTGAGGAGCGGCTGGGGTCCTTGCTCAACGACCTGCACATCAGCCACCTGCGCAACAGTCCGGCAATGTCGCTTTCGGGCGGGGAGCGGCGGCGCGTGGAAATCGCCCGCGCACTGGCGAGCGAACCGCGATTCATCCTGCTCGACGAACCCTTCGCCGGCGTGGATCCCATCGCCGTCCTGGATATCCAGAAAATCATCCGATTCCTCAAGGAACGCGGCATCGGCGTGCTGATCACCGACCACAACGTACGCGAGACTCTGGGCATCTGCGACCGAGCCTACATTATCAATGATGGCGCCGTGCTTGCTTGCGGGGCGCCAGAGGAAATCGTCTACAATGAAAGTGTTAGGAAGGTCTATCTGGGTGAACACTTCCGGCTCTAACGACCAGTGAGAAGCCCGGTATCCACAGCGGGCGGCGCGAACATCCCATGAAGCAGTCGCTCCAGCTAAAGCTTTCCCAGCATCTGACGCTCACGCCGCAGTTGCAGCAGTCCATCAAGCTGCTGCAACTATCTACGCTCGAGCTTAACCAGGAGATCGAGCGGTTCCTCCAGGACAATCCCCTGTTGGAGCGTGACGACAGCAGCGACGAAGATATCCCTGTCCCGCAGCCCGGCGCCATGCCGGGATCGGAACTGACGCCCCCCTCCACCCAGGCCACCACCAGCACGGACTCGGAAGACCGCCCAGAGGGTAGTGAACCCGAGATGGAATGGGGCAGCGACGAAGGCGGAGGCGGCGGCGGGGGAGATGACGGCGAGGACGGCGACTACCCCCAAGTCGCCGCCAACGAGCCCTCGCTGCGCGAGCACCTCATTTGGCAGATGAACCTCCTGAAGCTGTCGGAGCGGGACCGTCTGCTACTCTCGCTCTTGGTGGACTGCCTGGACGACGACGGATACCTCACCGCAGACCTGGAGGAACTCGTCGCACTCCTCCCACCGGAGCGCGGCGTGGATGCTTCCGACCTGCAGGTGGCGCTTAAGCACCTGCAAAACATGGAACCCGCGGGGATCGGCTCGCGCAGCCTAGGCGAGTGCCTTGCGCTGCAACTCGAGGCCCTGCCGCCCCAGACGCCCTACCGGGCAGAAGCGCTGCACACGGTTCGCAACCATTTGGACCTCCTCGCCGCACGCGACTATGCGCGGCTGAAAAAGCTACTTCACTGCACGGACGACTCGCTGCGCGAGATCCAGGCGCTAGTGGTCGGACTGGACCCTAGACCAGCGTCGCGGTTTTCTAACGACGCGGCGCGCTATATCATCCCAGACGTCATCGTAAAGAAAGTCCGTGGCGCCTGGCGCTCGGCGCTCAATCCCGACGCGATGCCCAAGCTGCGAGTCAACCGTCTGTACGCGGATATCCTGCAGCGCAACCGGGATTCCAGCATGCAACAGCTGTCGGGGCAGCTCCAAGAAGCCAAATGGTTGATCAAGAACGTCCAGCAGCGCTTTGATACGATCCTTCGCGTGTCCCAGGCCATTGTCGAGCGGCAACGGCATTTCTTCGAGCACGGCGAGGTCGCCATGCGGCCCCTGGTCCTGCGCGAGATCGCCGACACCTTGGGGCTGCACGAATCCACCGTCTCTCGCGTTACAACCCAGAAGTTCATGCTAACCCCGCGGGGTATCTTCGAGCTGAAGTACTTCTTCGGCAGCCACGTAACCACCGAAACCGGGGGTGCCTGCTCCGCCACCGCTATCCGTGCACTGATCAAACAACTCGTGGGCGAAGAAGACCGGCGCAAACCGTTGTCGGACAGCCAGATCTCAGAGATCCTGGGCAAGCAGGGCATCGTCGTCGCGCGGCGGACCATCGCCAAATACCGGGAGTCGCTGCAGATACTCCCCGTGAATCTCAGAAAGGCATTGTGAACTTCCCCCACCATGAGCCTAGGAGGCCAGGATGAATCTCCAACTGACCGGACACCATCTCGAAATCACCGATGCCATGCGCAGCTATGTCACCGCCAAGCTTGAACGGGTGACCCGGCATTTCGACCACGTCATGGATGTGAGCGTTATCCTCTCCGTGGACAAGCTGGTGCAAAAGATCGAGGCCAACGTGCACGTGCGTGGCCGAGACATCTTCTGCGAGAGCACTGACCCGGATATGTATGCGGCTATCGACGCGCTAGTGGACAAGTTGGACCGCCAAGTCATCAAGCACAAGGAAAAGTCGGCCGATTTCCGCAGCAGCGCCCCGTTGCGGCACCTGCCCGCCGAATAGGCCAACCCCGACGCTCTCCCCCGGTGCGACCGCAGAGGTGGCAATGGTAAGTCTGCTGGCCGGTTTGGTGCCCGCCGGCAACGTGTTGCTGGACGTAGCAGCCCGGGACAAACGGACCCTCTTCGAGGAGGTGGCGCGCCTGCTGGAGCCAGCCGGCGCGCCCGGCAAGAGTCCGGTCCTCGGCAGCCTTTTGGAACGCGAAACGCTGGGCTCCACCGGACTGGGCCACGGCATCGCCATTCCGCACGGCCGCGTACGTGGCCTGCGCGAGGCAGTAGGCGCTTTCGTGCGGGCGACGCCACCGCTTGCTTTCGAGGCACCGGACGGTGAACCCGTGGGACTTATCTTCTTTCTGCTCGTGCCGGAACGAGCAACCGAATTGCACCTGCAGATCCTGAGTGAACTAGTGCAAATGTTCAGCGACCCCGTCATGCGGGAGGAACTCTCAGTGATCTCAGACCCGGCGGCAGCCCGCGCGCTCATCTGCGGTTGGTCCGCTCCCGGTGGTACCTAAGGGAGTCCCCGCGACCATGCCTTTGCTCAGCATCGCCAAACTCTTCGCCGACAACCGCGAGGCCCTGCAGTTGTCGTGGCTTGCCGGCGAGTTTCACGCGGACATGACGCTCGATGGCCGTGCCATCCAGAATTCCGCGCAAGGTCTTATCGGCCATCTCAACTTCTATCACCCGAACTGGATTCAGATCTTCAGCCGGACCGAGGCAAGCTACTTCGCCAACCTCCCCACGGCGGCCCAGGAAGAGGCGCTCGCGCGGCTCGACGCCGGCGGTCTGGCTCTACTCGTGGTGAGCGACGACGAGCAGCCGCCGCCAACGCTGCAGGCACTCGCGGCAAGGCGAGGCATCGCCGTGGTGAGTTCCCCGCTGCCCAGCCTCCAGATCATCTGGGTCATCCGCACTTACCTGGGCAGGGCCCTCGCGGAATCCACCACGCGCCATGGTGTGCTGCTCGATGTCCTGGGAATGGGCGTCATGCTCACTGGCGATAGCGGTGTGGGCAAGAGCGAACTGGCGCTGGAATTGGTCACGCGGGGCTCAGGTCTCGTGGCGGACGACGTGGTCGAGCTTTATCACATTGCCCCGGACACCCTGGAAGGGCGTTGTCCAGAACTGCTGAAGGACTTCCTCGAGGTCCGTGGTCTGGGCATGCTCAACATCCGTACGATCTTTGGGGAAACCTCCGTTCGCGTGCGCAAGAACCTGAAACTCATCGTAAAGCTCGAGCGGCCTTTCGCCGGTGTCATCTCAGGGCTGGACCGGCTGCCGCTCAACGCCACCACCGAGGACGTCCTCGGCGTGCGTGTACGCCAAGTGATGCTGCCCGTCGCAGCGGGACGCAACTTGGCCGTGCTGGTGGAGGCGGCGGTGCGCAACTACGTGCTGCAATTGCGGGGCATCGACAGCACGCAGGAGTTCGTGCAGCGGCAGGAGCGCGCTTTCTCGGTGGACCAGCCGTGAGCGACGCCAGGCCCACCGCCCCTCCCGCCGGCGGCTGGCCTCCCGGCCTGCAACTGGTACTGATTACCGGCATGTCCGGCTCAGGGAAGAGCGTGGCGCTGAAAGCTCTGGAGGACGGGGGCTACTACTGCGTGGACAACCTCCCCGCGGATTTGGTGGGAGGACTCGCCGAATTTTTGAAGCACACCGACATGCACGGCGTAGCGGTCAGCGTGGACGTACGCTCACACCAGACGCTTCGCGCACTACCGGACTGGATCAAGCGGCTGCGCGAGGGACTGCTGGATCTGCGCGTGCTCTACCTGGACGCCAAGGACGAAACGCTGGTCAAACGCTTCTCGGAGACGCGCCGCCGCCACCCCTTGAGCGGAGATACCAGCACGCTACCCGAGTCCATCGCGCGTGAGCGCGAATTGCTCTCGGAGGTCAGCGCGTTGGCCCACCATGTGGACACGAGTGACCTGAGCACCCATGCCCTGCGGCAGTGGATCCGGGATTTCGTTGGGACGCACGCGCAGGGCCTGACGGTGCTGTTCCAGTCCTTCGGCTTCAAGCATGGCATTCCCCTCGACGCCGACATCGTGTTCGATGTGCGCTGCTTGGCGAACCCTCACTACGAGCCCCTGCTGCGTCCCCTCACAGGCAAGGACGCCCCGGTGGTGGAGTTCCTCCGGGGCACCGCGGAGGCCCAGCGCATGCTCTCCGACATCGGGACCTTCGTCCACAACTGGTTACCCTGCTTCAGCCGCGATCTGCGCAGCTACCTTACCGTGGCGATCGGCTGCACGGGGGGCCGGCACCGTTCGGTCTACATCGCCGAGCAATTGGCGGCACGCTTCGCCGTCGCCGTTCCCGTTCTGGTGCGCCACCGGGAACTCTCCACATGATCCGGGCTAGCCTCTGCACCCTGCTGCTGCTCAGCTGCGCCAACGGGTGGGCCGACTGGAGCAAGGTCTCCACGCCGGACTCAAATCTGCATTTCTACGATGAGAGCAGGGTCTACGTTAATAGCAATGAGGTCACCTACTGGCGCCGGGTCGAGTACCACATCCCGCGGGGGAAAAAGCCCCCGGCCGCGCGAAGCGCCATGTTCCGCGAACGGCTCAACTGCGCCCAGAACACGCTAGTGGCGTTGGGCTACCTTAGCTTCTCGGCCGATGGGAAACTGCTGGAGAACCGCTATACTCCGGAGGCGGAGCCTCAGCTGGTCCTCCCCGGGACCGTGGCCGAGCAGTTCCAACGACTGCTGTGCAAACCCCTCGAGGCAGTTCCACCGCGCAAGAGCGGATCTGAACGGTCGGCCGGTGAAGCGCTCCAAGGGGCCTACGATGCACTCGCGCAGCGGGTGAAGGTTCTGGAGGAACGGCTCGTGCATCTGGAGCAGGCTGCCATGCCCGCGGGGACTCCACCCCCGCCCTCGCCCCTGCCGGCGGCGCCCCGCTCCGGACCGGCGGACGACCCACCCCAGTAGGCTCGCTTGGTCTCCTCATCCGCATCGGCGCCCGGCGCCTGCCCCAATACCGTAGCTCTGGCACTCACGGGTGCATCGGGCATGGCCTATGGACTCAGGTTGATGCAGTGCCTCCTGCAGGCCGACGTCCAAGTGCAGTTGCTGTACTCAGGCGTGGCGCAGATTGTCGCCCGCCAGGAACTCGACGTGGCGCTGCCGGGGCGCGCGGAGGAAGCCGAAGCCTTCTTCACCCGACGCTATGGGGCAAAGGCCGGCCAGCTCAAGGCTTACGGCCGCCAGGACTGGTTCTCACCGGCGGCCTCCGGCAGCGGGGGTCCGCAGGCCATGGTGGTCTGCCCGTGCAGCATGGGCAGTTTGGCCGCCATCGCGCACGGCCTGTCGGACAACCTGATCGAGCGCGCGGCCGACGTGATGCTCAAAGAGCGCCGTCCGCTGATCCTGGTGCCCCGCGAGACCCCCTTTTCCTCGATCCACCTGGAAAACATGCTCAAGCTGTCGCAGGCAGGCGCCGTGATCCTTCCGGCAAACCCTGGCTTCTACCACCGCCCCACCAGCGTGGAGCAGGTGGTGGACTTCGTCGTTGCCAGGATCCTCGACCATCTCGGCGTCGCCCAGGTGCTTCTGCCGCCCTGGGGGGAGGAGCAAGGCTCGCAAACGGAGCAGCCCCAGTGAGCGAGCCGCTGCGCGAACTTCCCATCTTCCCGCTCAGCACCGTGCTTTTTCCGGGGGGGCTTTTGCCTCTGCGTATCTTCGAGCAGCGCTATCTGGAGATGATCAAGGTGTGCCTGCGCGACAACGTGGAGTTCGGCGTGTGCCTGATCGACCGGGGAACCGAAGTGGGCTCGGCGCTCCCGTTCAATGTGGGTTGTACCGCCGCCGTGGTGAGTTGGGACATGCCACACCTGGGTATGTTTCAGCTGATGACCCAGGGCAGGGCCGCTTTTCGCATCGTCGAGCAATGGACGCAACCCGACGGCCTGTTGCGCGCGCGAGTGGCCTCCGAGCCCGAACCTCTCCCGCCCACCCTGCCGAGCGAATTCCAGCCGCTGTGCGGCCTGCTCGAGACGCTGATGGAGCGGCTGGGTCCGGAACACTTCCCCACGCCCCATCGCCTGACCGATGCCAGTTGGGTCAGCTACCGGCTATCCGAGGTAGTGGCCGTGAACAACCTGGAAAAGCAGGCCCTGCTGGAGTTACGCGACCCGATCGTGCGCCTGGAACGCCTCCAAGCCTTGCTCGCCCTGGAGGAGTAGCCCCGCCGAGGGAGCGCCCGAGGGTCTAGGAACCCAGGTAGCGTCGCTCGAGGTGGGCCTTGAGGTGGTTAGCGTTCAGCGTCTCCCCGCTCGCGCGACGCACGAGTTCGGGCGTTTCCCAGCGGCTGGCCTGCGACCAGATGTGGGCGTCCATCCATAGAAACACCGGAGCCAGGTCACCAGCGGCGACCCGCTGATCCAGATCCGGAAGCTCCCGGCGCAGGGTTGCAAACCATTGCGCGGCGTAAAGCGCGCCCAGCGTGTAGCTCGGAAAGTAGCCGAAGGACCCGTCGGTCCAGTGCACGTCCTGGAGGCAGCCGTCGCGGTAGTTGCCGCGCGTGTCGAGTCCCAATAGCGTCCCCATGCGCTCATCCCACCAGCCGGGGATATCCTCCACCTCGATCATCCCTTCTATTAGGGCGCGCTCGATCTCGAAACGCAGCACCACGTGGGCGGGATAAGTCACCTCGTCGGCCTCGACGCGGATGAAGCCACGACGCACCCGCGTGAGCAGGCGAAACAGATTGTCGGGGGCGAAGGCGGCCTGGTTTCCGAATTGCTCGCAAAGCAGAGGGGAGAGCAACCCGGCGAAGCCGCGGCTGCGCGCGAGCTGCATCTCGAAGGAGAGGCTTTGGCTCTCGTGGATGCCGAAAGAACGGGCCTGCCCCAGCGGCTGCCCTAACCAGGGGCGCGGCAGGTTTTGTTCATAGCGTGCGTGCCCCGTTTCGTGGATGGTTCCCATCAAACTCTGCAGGAAATCCTCCTCGCGATAGCGGGTGGTCATCCGCACGTCCTCCGGAACCCCGCCGGTAAAGGGATGCGCGCTCTCGTCGAGACGCCCCGCTTCGAAATCGAACCCCAGAAGCCGCATGAGCGCGTGCCCAACCGCGCGCTGCCCCGCCACGGGGAACGGCCCCTCGGGCATTAGCGGTGCCGGGCCCGCTTGGGTTGCCTCCACGCGGGAAGCTAAGTCAGGAAGCCACTCCCGCATCCCGCTGAAAATGGCCTCGATGTCCGCACTGCGCATGCCGGGTTCGAAGCGGTCCATGAGCGCGTCGTAGCGCCCGAGGCCTGTGTCAGCGGAGCGCAGTCGCGCCTCCTCGCGGGAGAGCCGCACCACCTCGCGGAAGTTGTCTAGGAAGCCGGCCCAGTCATTGGCCTTGCGCTGGCCCCGCCATGCGTGCTCGCAGCGTGCCCCGGCGAGCGACTTGGCCTGCACCAGGGCAGCTGGCAGGGCATTGGCGTCACGCCAGTCGCGCCACATCTCACGCAGGTTTGCCCGTTCGTCGTCGTCGAGCGACTCCTCGGCAGCAGCGCGAAGCCCGGGCTCGAGCCCGGCATCAGTGCGCAGGGCGTGGACGTGGGCGCTCAGTTCGGCTTCCGCCGCCGCCCTCGCCTCGTGCCCCTTGGGGGGCATCATGGCGTTGCGGTCCCAGCCCGTAATGGAACCCAGGTGCTGGAAGCGGTAGATCCGCAGGTGGGCTGCACAGATTTGGGTGTAGGCCGGTTTGGATTTCATGGCGGGGTTCCACGGGTTGGTGGCGGGATCAGCCAACTTCGCCTCAATCGATGCGGGCAACCACCCGCCCTAGGATCGTGCCGGCCTTCAACTGGTCCAGGGTGGCACTGACCTCGGATAAGGGCCTCTGCTCGATGGGGATCGGCTTGAGCTTGCCCGTCCGCGCCAGGGCGACGACGTCCTTCAATTCGGCGACGGTGCCCACGTTGGAGCCGACGATGGTGAGCGCGCGCTGCACCACGGCTACTAGCGACAGGGGAATCTCGCCGCCGTAGAGACCGACCAAAATCAGCTTGCCGCCCTTGCGCAGCACGTTGAAGGCCAAGCTCGCGGTAGCGGTGTTGTTTACCAGGTCGATGGCGCCATAGAGCGGTCCACCGGCCAGAGCGAGGACTTGCGCGGCGGCGTCCTCGGCCCGTCCATCCACCGTGGCCGCGGCTCCCGCCGCCCGCGCGGCGTCGAGCTTCTGCGGGTCGACGTCCAGCGCAAGGATGCGCTCGTGGCCAAAGGCGCGCAGCATGCCGATGGCCATCAGGCCGAGGCCGCCCGCCCCCAGGACCGCCACCCACTCCTCTCGGGGGATGGGCTTGAGGCGCGCCGCAGCGGAGTACGTGGTGAGCCCGGAGCAGGCCAGCGTGGCAGCCCAGGCCTGGTCAATGCCACTGGCATCGACCAGGTAACGCGGATGCGGGATGAGGAGATAATCGGCGTAACCGCCCGCGCGCTGGATCCCGACCCAGCGCGGCGCCATGCAGTGGTTGTCCTGGCCCTCGATACAGCGGGCGCACTCACCGCAGCCTATCCACGGGCACACTAAACGGTCCTGGCCCAGCGGCACGTCCTCGGCCTCGGGGCCTGCCGCGATCACTGTGCCCACGGGCTCATGGCCGAGGGTCACCGGGGGTTTCATGCCGCGGTCAGACATATGGAAACGCTTGCCGCCACCTAGGTCGAAGTAACCGTCGCGGATGTGCACATCGCTGTGGCACACACCGCAATACTTGAGCTTGAGTAGTACCTCGGTACCTTGTGGTACCGGGGTATCCCGGTGATTCAGTTGTAACGGCTCTCCCCACTCGACCACGTCGTAACTCAGCATGACGCTTCTCCGGTTGCAATCGCACTGCCGCAATCTAGCACGGGGCCAAGGCCCATTCGGCCCGCGCCGCAGAACGGGGGCTCAGAGTTCCTGCCACTGGCCGCTGGCGGACCCCACCAGCGTCCGGCCCGGCCCCAGCACTAGGCCATCGCCCGGGTGGTCCCGGCGGCCGATGCGAAAGTGACGCGCCACCTGCGGGGTGAGATCAAGTTGGAAACCCACGAACCAACTGAGCTGCTCGCCCCGGGGCTGGGCACGACTGAGGCTCATGGGGTCGGGTTGCTCCTGGCCAGGCGGCAGAAGCGCGTGGGGCTGGCCTGGATCGAACACCGCGCATAACCCCGGACACAGGGGCAGGCGCAAGCCCAGACGAGGCAGCAGCAGGTCTCTGGGCGGGGAAGCCAGGCACCACACCCCGAGCATGACTTCGGCGAAAGCGTGCACGTCGTCGTGGTACGCCACGGGGGCGCACACCAGCCAGTCGAAGGAGGTACGCAACGAGCGCTCGAGGCCCTGCTCGCGCAGCGCACGGCGCAGTGGCCGTTCACACAGGGCGGCGGGCGCCTCCCCGCGCAGGGTCGCGACCTCCCCGGAGGTGATTTCCAATTCTCCCCGCGCCTGCCGGGACTGCACGGCCTCTAGGGCCAGAAGAAGTTCCTCCGGCGGCCTCAAGCGCCAGTGGGACGCGTGTGCCGACAGGGTGCGGAATCCACCCAGTTCCTGCACAATCAAGACCTCCCGATCGGCGCTCACTGCGCCCCCTGCGTGCGCTCCAGCCGAGCCAACAGGCGGCGTACCGGGGTCGGAACAGCGGCTCCGCCTGCTTGCGCCAGTTCCAACCAGAGTTGGCCCGGCTCGGCCACGCGCTTCCCCGGCGCCGCCGCCACCACCACCACCACCGGGTGCAGTGTCAGGCGGAAGTGAGTGAATGCGTGTTCAATAGGCTCGAGGTCGCGGCGGGAACTGAGCTCAAGCGCGTAGCGGCCAACTGCCGCCGGCTCCCAGTCTTCCATGGGCAGTTCCGGAAAGCACCACAGGCCTCCCCAAATGCCGGTGGAGGGACGGCGCTCGAGCAGAACTTCATCGCCCCTCAGGGCGACCAGGAAGCGGGCCTCCCGCCGTGGGACAGTCCGCGGCGGGCGGGTGCCGGGATACCGATGCACTTCGCCCTGGGCCAGGGCCAGACAGACGTCGGCCAGCGGGCAGCGGCTGCACTGGGGCCGGGTCCTGGTGCAAAGGGTCGACCCCAGGTCCATCAAGCCTTGAGTGTAAGTGCTCACATGTTCCAGAGGCAGATGTTGCTGTGCCAAATCCCACAGTTGGGTCTGCACGGCGGCCTTACCGGGGAATCCCGGCACCGCAAAGGCGCGTGCCAGCACGCGCTTGACGTTGCCGTCCAAGATTGCAGCCCGCGCGCCGAAGGCAAATACCGCGATGGCGGCGGCGGTGGATCGGCCGATTCCGGGAAGCGCAGCGATGGCTTCCGGCCGCGACGGAAATTTCCCGCCATGGCGGTCCATCACCCATCTCGCCGCGAGGCGCAAGTTGCGTCCTCGGGCGTAGTATCCCAGTCCAGCCCAGAGTTCCAGGACCTGGGTTTCCGAGGCCGCCGCCAGGGAAGCCAGATCCGGGAAGCGCTGAAGGAACCGTTCGTAGTAAGGAATGACCGTCGCCACTTGCGTCTGCTGGAGCATGATCTCCGAGAGCCAGACCCGATAGGCGTCGCGGGTGCCTTGCCAGGGGAGACCGTGCCGACCCTCCGCCCGCTGCCAGCGGATGATCCGATCAGCGAAGGCGGGATCGGGACAACCTGCATCAGGCCGCATCGTCGGGCGCCTCAGAGCAGCCCCAAGGCGAGCAGGTCGGTGCGCAGTTGCTGCGCGCCGCGGAAATGGAGGCTGCGGAATCCTTGGACGCTGCCCGCCTCGACGTTGGAAAGGTTGTCGTCGATATAAACCGTGCGCGCAGGATCCAGCTGCAGGCGCTCGACGGTGAGCCGGAAGATCTGCGGATCCGGCTTGGCCAGCCCGACTTGGCCCGACACCACGATGTCCTCGAACCAATCCAGAAACTCGTAGCGGGCCAGGGCTAGGGGGAATTTCTCGGCGGACCAGTTCGTCAGCGCCCCGAGGCGATGTCCGCGCTCACGCAGTTCGCGGAGCACCTCAACTGTCTCGGCGATGGGACCGCCAAGCATCCACTCCCAGCCTTGGTCCCAGAGGGCGATGAGGCGCGCATGCTGCGGGAACTCGCGCTGCCGCTCCGCAACGGCCTGCGCAAAGGGCTTGCCGGCGTCCATTTCGTGGTTCCAGGACGTGGCACACACGTCGGTTAGGAACCGCTCCATGGCCGCCTCGTCCCCCCCGAAAAGCTTGCAGTAAAGGTAGCGGGGGTTCCAGTCGATGAGAACTCCACCGAGATCAAAGAGCAGTGTGTCGGGGGGGGGCACGCGCGAGGCGGGAAGCATGGATGATGGCCGAGTCGAGAGATGGCCGCGATTCTACCCCTGAGCGCCTCGGCTGACTTCCCGCCCGACATCTCTATAAGATGTCGCCCTTCCACTGCGTTAGCCGCTAACGGCCCGCTGCCACCACCGAATGAGAGATCCATGAGCGCCACGACATTCTTGATGATCCTCACCGGAGTTCTACTCAATGCGGCTGCTCAATTGCTGCTCAAGGCCGGGACCAACAGCCTGGGCGTGCTCAGCCTCAACGGCCAGGCACTCATTCACACGGCGCTTCGTATTGGCCTAGAGCCCCACATCATTGCCGGCCTGGGCTGCTATGTGATCAGCGTAGGCGTGTGGATCTTCGCACTCTCGCGCGTGGAGGTCAGCATGGCCTATCCGATGCTCTCCATCGGATATGTGGTCAACGCGCTAGCGGCCTGGTACCTATTTGGGGAAGTCCTGTCCACACCGCGACTGCTTGGCATCGGCACCATCATCCTGGGGGTGTTTCTGGTTTCCCGCAGTTGACCCCACCCCTGTGACGCAGGCTGCGCCCCACGGGATGCACCAGCGGTTACGCGCAGAAGGAAGTACGCCGAACCCTCCAGGGATGCGCCTTGAGCTTGACCCGCTAGCCGCCCGATCCTCGATCCGGCAACCGCCTCCCCCCAGGCGTACGGTGGAAGCCATCTATGTCGCGCCGCTCGCTGCACCGCGAGCGCAGGCAGATCCACTTTGTCCCCCCGTGGCCGTGGATCGAGTGTGGTGTGCCGGTTGGCTAGCCTCGCCTCACCCCGCCCCCCCCAGGCATCCCCCGCTGCTTTCGCCGCCATCCGAGGGAACGGCCACTAATTTGCGCTCTTGGGATTTTCCTTGCTCCCGACGCCCGGGTTTGAGGCACTGCCGGACCCAGAGCTTGTCTGTGTTGGCGCACTCGAAGCACACATTTCGACAAGTAGCTTCTGCGGGTAATCGAAGCCAGCACCGGTATTAGCGTCTATAAGAAAACCAATGCCCCCACCAGCGATGATATTCCCCCAAACACCGCCGTTGGAACTCGACTTGAAAACGGCGACTGCAGGCCAGTACCCATCCCGTTCGCATCGAACGGTCAGGTCAGAGAATGCTTTTTGGATGACGGTCCAGCGCCCAGGCAGACAGCAGGTGGTAGAAATTGATGTCGGCCTGCGTAACACCACAGCCGTCCTCGCTCCACGCGCGTGGACATGGCTATGGTTCTTTGATCCTTAGTCGGAAAGGCTCAGAGCTTCGGCTACGGCTGCGGCGCAGACTCCAGCAGGTGGGCGATACGCTCGTCGGTTGGCGGGTGCGAACTCAGGTAAGACGCCGAACTACGCTCACGCGCTTGCATCGCACGTAGCACCCGCGCAAGACCGGCGGTGGACAGCCCGTTCGCGTGCAGGGTGGCGATGGCGTAGTCGTCGGCCTCTCGCTCGAAGTCCCGGGAATACTTCAGATCCAGCACCAGCGCCGGGAAACCCATGAGTACCGTCGAGGTATCCCCCAGGAGCAGCCCCACCACCGCACCGACGGCCGTTGCCTGAATGAACGAGCGCAGCGCGTGGCGGCCCCTCAGGTGCCCCAACTCATGGGCGAGCACTCCGAGCACGGCATCATCGGCGGGCGCGAGGGAAACGATCTCATCCGTGAGGATGATGTAACCCGACGGCAAGGTGAACGCGTTTGGCCCGTAACGGCTATGCCGGAACAGGAGCCGGTACGCCGGCCGCCCCCCGGGTGGCAGACGCAAGGCCGCGAGCGCGTTGGTGATGGCATCCTGCCGTTGCTGTGTGAGCGTACTGGCGGTGAACACGTGGCGGTCGAGCATCTCCAGCGTACCGGCTCCCAAACTGCGCTCGGCGCCCTGCGGCACCAGGCCCGCGGCCAACCGGGCTGCGGCCGGGAGGCCGAAGAGATACCCAAGCGCCAGCCCAGCCACGAACAGCAGCCCAAAAAACAACGACCAGCTAGGCCTCCCCAGCACGCGCAGCCACGGGGCGTCGCGCGCACCTGCCCGGGCCAGGAGGCCAGCGAGCTCGGGCCCCTCCTCCACCTCCAACATGCCGCCGCCGGGCAGGCCGAGTCTGCGTGGCGCCGAGGGCGTGGGCTCGGGGATCTCCACGACGGACAGAGGAATGCGCAGTTCGGTCTCGCCCAAGATGCGCAGTGTGTCGCCCCGGCACTCCCAGCGCACGGCGTGGGCGCGCGAGGTGCGACCGTCGAAGAATCGCCCCTCGGCGCCCTGGGCATCGGTCAAAGCGAGAAATCCACGTCCAGCAGGTCCACCACCTCGGATCCTAGGGCGTCGGCCTCCTGCTGCGCGCCGGCCAGGAAATCGTCCATGCCGCGCGCCATTTCCACCGTCACGCAGCCGAGCCGGTAGCGAAGGGAGCGAACCTTCGCGAAAGGCGTGAACAACCCCAGCGTGACGATGGTGAGCAGCGCATTGACCAGCATCAACCGGGTCATGGGCCAGGCCCGCACCTCGCTCTGGAAACGCGCCTCCTCGAGTAGGGTGCCGTTCCAGACCAAATTCTGTAGGCGGGATACCAGTAATGCACTGATGAACCAATAGCCGATAAGCGCAACGGGGACTCCCAGCGCAAGGACCCCTGGCGCAGCGCTACCGAGTTGCCCCTGCGAGGCCACCACGAGGGCTGGCATTGCCAGTACGGCCAGCGACGCGCCAATGACCAGCAAATAGGTCACATAGAACCCGCCCACGCTGGCCTCGAAGCGAAAGCGCGCCGCGCCGTAGCGCGCGTTTGCGTGCTGGTAGCGCTTGATCCGCTGGTGCACAAACGGCCCCAGGAGTAGAAGCGTCAGCGGCAGCAACAGGGGTAATCCCAGGAAGGTCCTGTAGGCCCCACCAAGGCTTCCGGCAAAGCCCAGGCGCAAGCCCCGGAAACGCGTGTTGTAGAGCTTGAACTGGAAGCTCTTCCAGATAAGCCAAGGTGCGGCCAGGGCAAAGGCCAGCATGGCGAGGACGGCGCCCGACGCCCCCAGATAGGCGCCCACCGCTTGATAGCCCGCCAGGAGCACCACGGCGATCACGCGCCCCTTTAGAATGGCCATGGGGCGACCGGTGTATTCAAAACCGCTGTCCGCTAGACGTGTATTGGCATAAAGGTAGCGCAGGCGACGCACTTTGGCCCAGGGTGAGTAGATTCCCAGCGTGACGGCGATGAGTAGTAGGTTAGAGATCCAGATCGCGAAGTACTCGTGGCCGCTGCCCACGAAACTCAGCCTCAGCACACCGACGGACGTCACCCCCTGCGGATCACGCGGGAGTAGTTCTTCGGCAGATTCGGTCATGGTTTTAGCCCAGCTGGGACAGGTGGAAGGGACTCGACCGGCATGCTATCACCGCCCGTGCGAACGGCGCCACTTGCCGCTCGGTCGGGGCCTTGCCACCCCGGTTGGGTGCAGGGCAGCGGCGAGGCGCCCTGAGAAAATCGCGCAATCGGCTGGCAGGCAAATCACCCCTACTCTAAGCAATTGTCAGCGACGATCTGCCAAACCACCTTCCCGACGAACCACCGGTACCGTCAAAGCGGATCAACCGAACCAGGGTTCGGACTCCGCGGATTTACCTGGCCGGACATCTTCTGGGTATGCGTGTAGCTACGACTGGCTACGCAAGGGTCAATCCGAAGTAGCAGGCCGTCGCGCCTTCGGCGGTGAGATCCGCCGAGTGCAGTTCCTCCGGCACAGCAACCCCGCGCATCCATCCGCTCTGGACTTCTGCCAGCGCCATCGACCGCTGGGTGTCCTTGTCCCACTTGGGTTCGCGAAAACCCGGATTCCATCAACGCCGTCGGGAGGTCGCGGCCTCGATAGAGCACGCCGTAGCCCCGAGCCAGACATGGTGGGTGCCCTCACGGCCGAAGTACAGCCCGGCGCAGTCTTCGGCCGATGCGTTCTGAGAAGCTTGTTTGGCGGCGGTTTTCAGGGTGGCGACCTCAGGGTCCTCCTGTGCTTTGCTCACTTGATTGGATGCTGCCTGAGTTTTCAAACCAAGGGCTACATTCCGCGCAACATCTAATCACGCCAAGCGCGAGCGCGGCGCGTCAGCCTTTGCGCTCGCCCTGCCAATCGGCCTTACTCGCGGCGAGGAGTGCAGCCCAATCGTCCAGCGGGTTGCCGCGTCCAAGCATCTTCTCGAACACCGCGTAGGGGTCGGACTTGCTGCCCCCCCCCGACCGCAAGGTCTGCCGGTCGTTGACCCAGGCGTACACGATGACCTTCGCCTTAGAGTCGTAGCGGAAGAACAGCCGGTACCGTCTTCCGAGCTTGGCCCGCCGCCAGTGGCGGCAGGCGGGCCGCAGGGGGTTGCCCTAGCGATACCCGTCGCGTGCCGGATCGCTCGGCACCACGTCCTGCATCAACTGGACCAAGACCCGGAAGAACTTGAGGTTGGCGTTGGACGCAAAGCCCTCCGGGTCGCCCTCCTGCGCACGCAACACGGCCGTGCGCAGCTTTATCACCGGCTCAACCAGGTTATCGTGGAACAGCAGCGTCTTGCCATGCTGCCGTATCAGATTTCGACGTCGTCATCGAAGCCCGCGCCCAGGGCAACCGGGTGGCCTGCATCGGCCAGCATCCTGCGAGCCACATCCTCCGGCAGGCCGTGAACGTTCCGGCCAGCCTCGATATCGCGAGCCAGCAGGGTCACGAATGCGGCGATCGCAGGATCTTCATGTTCGGCATCGGCACGGGTCACGACAACTTCGCTGCCGGTGTCCACGCCCAGCGCCTGCCGGATGGACTTGGGTCGCGTGATCTGACCCTTTCATGGACTTCGGGCATGGCGACACTCCTGGTGGCAATAACAGCGAACAAGGGTGTTTCCTTACGCTGTCAACGCGGGTGCGCGCGGCCCAGCAATTCTCAATGTGACGCTTAGGTGGTCGGGGGGCTGGCGCTGAAAGGGGTTTGGGGCATCCGTTCAGAGTCTGCAGCAGTTCGTGGGCGTCCTATGCCAGGTAGACCCCGATGCGCTTGGGACTGGCATTGTG
>JANXRW010000161.1 GCA_025356655.1 Betaproteobacteria bacterium
CCGCGGGTAAGATGGGGCTGGCTACCCACCCGAATCGCGGATGCGCAGGATCAGTTCATCGGTGAAATCGTGGCGGGTGACGACCATGGATCGAACAATAGCGGGAAAAAACCAACTTGTCCAGTGTGTGCACTAGTCAGGCGTATGAGGGGGCAATCGCCATCGGGGACGGCGAGGTGCTTTTGCGTGCCTTTGCGGAAGAGGACCGGATCGAGGCGAAAGCCGAGTTCCGATTCGCAGCCAAAGGCAAGAAGGGCGTGCAGATCGACGACGTGAAGCCCGGGCGCCTGGTCTCCCGTACCGGCCGCAAGCTGGATTCGCGTGGTAAGACTTTCGAGGGGCTGAAGCAGGCGACTGAGAAATCCGCAACCTTCGAGGGCATCGTCCTCACGGTGGGTCAGGGCAACCAGATGATCGGCGTCAACATAGGCGACATCGCGGTGGACGCTGCATTCATCGAAGCGCTGCTGGTCAAGGTGCTCGAGAAATTTACGCCGGACACGCTGGTCACGATGACCTTCCGCAAAGCCCACTTCGCTTCGGGTCACGACCTCAAGGACTTCGCAGGCAAGCTTGGTATTGAACTGCAGCAAGGGGATGTAGAGCAGTGAGCGAGCGGCCGAAAACCATTGATTTCGGTGCGCCCGGCGCGTATGGCGCGCATCTTTTTCGTGTCGAAATCGCGGCGGCACGGAACGAGTCGGTCGTTATCGTAGAGGACTATGGCTACCGGGGCCAGGAGGGGGGCGTTCCTCGCGAAGAGGAGCGCGTAATGCTGCATCGTCCGGTGTGGTCTGCGATCGCCGATATCGCGCGCCGGGAATTTAATGACCGTCTCAAGGCCGCAGGAGTTCTTACAGGCCGCTGGCACACCGGCACGAACCTGGTGGACCGCCTGCTCGGCAAGGAGTTGTGCGTGCTGGCGTGGGCGGCGGAGACGGCGAGTGAGGAGAAGATTCCCGTCATCTGTAGCAAGTGGGCCGCGCTGCGCCCGGAGGAGCGTTGGTGGCTTTTTGCCATGACCGTTGCCGAAGCGGGGATGCCCGATGACACGCAGCGCGGCTGGCGGCGTGCGCTATTTCTCGCGCTATCCGACGGCGAGAAACCCGTGTCCCGCAAGCGGCGACCGCGACCCGTCGAGAAGGACCTTTTCGAGCTACCACTGTTCGAGGATTCTAAGTGAGTGCACCTGTGACCCCGTTCGCGTTGAAGGACGCGCCTGCGCTCATCGAGCGGTTGTTGCCGGTGCAGAAGCTATCGGCCGAAGCCTACAAGGAGCAGATGGCGCACATTGGCAAGACGCTTACGTCGCTCGGGAGCTATTGGAAAGGTCGCAAGCCGTTGATCCTCAACAAAGCCTGCATCCTCGGCTGCCTTCTGCCGGCCACCGACGATCCCGCGCGCGACCTCGAAGTATTCGAAATGCTCATGGCGATGGACGACGAGTCCTTCGTCGCGCGCTGGAAGCGGCGGCCACGGCCGAAGGAGATCCTCGAAAGACTCTCCATCGCGCACATTGCTGACTACTTCGCGGCCTCGCCCGAGGGAATGCTGCCAACGTCTGCTCCTGTGGACTGGTCGAATCCCGACCTTGCGAATGTCAAAGTCACATGGTGCGAGGACCTGCCAGAGCGCGAGAGACGCCGGCTCGAAGCGCAGATGCTCCCTCGCGTGCCATATCGCCAACGCGTGGACGAGGCGTATAGGCCCGAGGAAGTAATGGCCATCGTCCACGACCACATCTGGGACGAGGTCAACGCGCATCTCGGCACAAGCGTAGCTTCGTTTCCTGAACTAACTGAACAACTCGGCATCATGCGATTCGGCCATCGTCCGCGCATGGCGGATACTTTCTGCGGTTCCGGGCAGATTCCGTTCGAAGCAGCGCGGCTCGGATGCGATGTCTATGCGTCGGACCTGAACCCCGTGGCCTGCATGCTCACATGGGGCGCGTTTCATGTGGTCGGCGGTCCGAGCGAAAACCGGGAGCAGCTTGCAATTGCGCAGCATCGGCTGGTGCAGCGTGTACAGGCAGAGATTGATAATCTCGGCGTGGAGACCGATGGCCGCGGGTGGCGGGCCAAGGTCTTCCTTTATTGCGTTGAGGCGCGTTGCCCGCAGACAAATTGGCGTGTGCCACTATTGCCTACGTGCGTCGTGAGCAAGGGCTACCGAGCGGTAGTGGATCTCGTGCCCGACGCGGTAAACAAGCGCTACGCCGTTAACGTCCGGTCTCGCGTCAGCGATGCAGAACTTGCCGAGGCCGAGAATGGCACGGTACGCTCCGACGGGCGCGGTCAGGACCCGTACTTGATTCATACCGTCGGGGGTGTGGAATACCGCACTAAGGTCTCCACGTTGCGCGGTGACTACCGAGCGCCCGACGGCTCGACCGGCAATCGCCTGCGCCTGTGGGAGAAGAGCGACTTCAAGCCCCGTGAGGACGATATCTTCCAGGAACGGCTCTACTGCGTCGAATGGATGCGTCCTAAGCAGAAAGGCAAAGGAGAAGAGTATGAGTTCCGAACCGTAACCGCAGACGACGTCGAGCGCGAGCGAATCATCGAGGCGTACATCGGCGATCACCTAGCCGAGTGGCAAGCCGAAGGCTGGCTACCGGACATGCGCATCGAGCCAGGATACAACACCGATCAACCGATCCGCGAGCGCGGTTGGACGCACTGGCATCACCTGTTCAACCCGCGACAATTGCTGATGGCGGGCCTCTTGAAACGATTCGCTGCGAATGAAGCTGGATTGTTGTTCGGAATCATGCAAGTGCTCAATGTGAATTCACGGCTAAGCCGCTGGAACAACTCGAGAGGAGGCGGTGGAATCGTAAAGGGCGTCTTTGACAACCAGGCCTTGAACACGCTTTTCAATTATGGATGCAGAGGGTTGGGTTACGCCTCGGGGTTCCTGCTGCAACAACACAAATCCTTTCCCCTGCTCGACTCGCAACAGGAAATGGTGACCCCTTCGCCTGCGGGTGATCTGCGGTTTGAGCATGATCTGTCGGTAACAGATCCACCATACGGCGACGCAGTCAAGTACGAGGAGATCCTGGAGTTCTTTATCGCCTGGTTGCGCAAGAATTCGCCGCCGGAGTTCGCCGCGTGGGTCTGGGACAGTCGCCGTGCGTTAGCGATCAAGGGTGAAGACGAGGACTTTCGCCGCGCTATGGTCGCCGCCTACAAGCGCATGACCGAGTGCATGTCAGACAACGGCATCCAGGTCATCATGTTCACGCACCAGTCGGGCTCAATCTGGGCGGACATGGCCAACATAGTGTGGGCCTCGGGGTTGCAAGTCACCGCTGCTTGGTACGTGGTTACCGAGACTGAAAGTGCGCTGCGCCAGGGGAGTAACGTAAAGGGCACTGTGCTGCTCGTTCTGCGCAAGCGGACGGGTCTGCACAAGACTACCCGCGACGATCTTGCGTGGGAAATCCAGGAAGAGGTCGCGGATCAAGTAAATGCGCTTACCGGCCTGAATCAGAAGGCGAAGGGCCTATACCGCGACGAAAATGTCTTCGAGGATGCCGACATTCAGATGGCTGGGTACGCAGCGGCGCTGCGCGTACTTACCCGCTATGCAATGATCGATGGACGGGACATGACCGCCGAGGCGAGTCGCCCGCGCATTAAGGGCGAAACAACGTTCGTTGACGGACTGATCGAATTTGCCGTTGCCACCGCCAACCAGTGCCTCGTCCCGCAGGGCATTCCTCAGGCGCACTGGGACAAACTCAGTGGCGCCGAGCGCTTCTATCTCAAGCTGCTCGATATGGAAGCGCGTGGCGCGAAGACTCTGGATAATTATCAGAACTTCGCCAAGGCCTTCAAGGTGCGCGACTTCAAGGCCTTGTTGGGTAGCCAGAAGGCAAACGACGCACGGCTCAAGGGCGCCGTCGAATTCGGCCGCGCCGAAATGAGCGAGGGATCGGAGCTGCACCAGTCAGTACTCCGCGCGGTGCTCTACGCCGTGATGGAACTCGTAAACAACGTTGACGGCGACGAGGTGCTTGCGCACCTGACGCTCAACGTCGCGAACTACTACGGCGACATGACCCAGCGGGAGCTTTCAGTGGAGTTGGCCGAATACCTTGCGAAGCGCCTTGACGGCCTGCGTCCCGACGAAGCCAGCGCCGCGCGCGTACTGCGCGAGCTGGTGAAGAACCAGCGGCTAGGCTGAGAAAACGGATCGACACGTGGCCACTTCCATCTTCATCAGCAGCGTCCAGAAGGAACTGGCGGAGGAACGCCGTGCAGTGAAGGCATTCGTGGAAGGCGACGCGCTTCTGCGCCGGTACTTCACGGCCTTTCTGTTCGAAGACCTGCCCGCTGCCGACCGCCGGGCGGACGAGGTGTATCTGGACGAGGTCGATCGCTGCGCGATCTATGTCGGCTTGTTCGGCAACGACTACGGCTACGAAGACAAGGACGGCGTGTCGCCCACGGAACGCGAGTTTGATCGCGCCACGCTGCGCGCTAAGCCTCGACTCATATTCGTCAGAGGCATGAACGATAAAGCACGCCATCCGAAGATGATGGCTCTGGTTCGCAAGGCTGGCGACCAACTGATTCGGCGCCGTTTCGGCAGCGTTCCCGACCTGACCGCGGCGCTGTATGCGAGCCTCGTCGAGTACCTCGAGCGCGAGGGTTCGCTGCGCACTCGGCCGTTCGATGCCTCGCTTTGCCCCGGAGCGACTCTCGCCGATCTGTCCGAGGAGAAGCTGCGTTGGTTTCTCGCCCGTGCGCGCCGCGAACGGCAATTTGCGCTCGCGGAGAATACCCCGCCCCAGGAGGCGCTCACCCATCTCAACCTGCTCGAACGTGGAATGCCGACGCACGCTGCCATTCTGCTGTTCGGCAGGCAACCGCAGAGGTTTCTGCTCACCTCCGAGGTGAAGTGCATGCACTTTCACGGAACCGAGATACGCAAACCGATCCCGTCGTACCAGATCTACAAAGGCACGGTCTTCGATCTCGTGGACCAGGCGACGGATTTCGTCATGTCGAAGATCACGCGAGCGGTCGGCACCCGCGCCCAAGGACCGGAGGCGCCGGTCGACTACGAACTCCCTCAAAGAGCGGTGGCGGAGGCCATCGTGAATGCCGTGGCACATCGCGACTATGCCAGCAATGCCAGCGTGCAGGTCATGCTGTTCAGCGACCGGCTGGAGATCTGGAACCCCGGTGAACTGCCGCCGCCGCTGACCATGGAGCGGTTACGCGTGCCGCATCCCTCGATCCCGCGCAATCCTCTAATAGCGGACCCGTTGTTCCTTGCGCGCTACATCGAGAAAGCGGGCACCGGCACGCTCGACATGATCGCGCTCTTTCAAGAGGCCGGCCTGCCCGAACCGGAATTCCGGCAGGACGGGGGAATGTTTGTGCAGACCTTGTGGCGTGATTGCTTGACGAAAGCGGTGCTTGCCGGGATGGACCTCAACGAACGCCAGAAAAAGGCTGTTGCCTTCGTAAAAACGAAGGGACGGATTACCAATGCCGAATATCAGCAACTCGCAGGTGTCAGCAGCAAGACCGCCATGCGCGATCTGGCTGACCTGGTTGAACGCGGAGTGCTTCGCCGGGTCGGCGCGCTGAAGGGCACTCATTACGTCATCGGAAGGGTATGAGACACTTTTGGGACATACGGGACACGAGGCCCGATCGCATCGACGCGCGACGGCTTTACGACGCCTGTTATTTACGGGACATTTATGGGACATATAAGGCAGGAACGGGGCCCGTGCCCGGGCGTCGCAAGCCCGCAGCACCAGCGTGTAAGGAAGGGCGAAGGACAGCGGGAACATGAGCGATATCCAGCGATTCTCCTCGCGCCGCCAGCGCCTCGACCACGCGTTCCTCAGCACGAGGCTGAAGAACGCGAAGTCCTATAAGCGCATCGCCGGCTACTTCCGCAGTTCGATCTTCGAGCTCGTCGGCGAGGAAATCGCCGCGATCCCCAAGGTGCAGATCGTTTGCAACAGTGAATTGGACGCGGCGGATGTCGTGATATCGAAGCATGTCCGCGAGACGGCGCTGAAGGAACGCTGGAACGAAGCGCCGTCGGAGGTTGAAGCGCTGCTGCACCGGGAACGCTATCGACGGCTGCATGATTTGCTGACCAGCGGCCGGGTCGAGATCCGGGTTGTACCCAAGGACCGAGTATTTATTCACGGCAAGGCCGGCGTCATCGAAGCGGCCGACGGATCGAAGACCTGCTTTCTCGGTTCCATCAACGAGACCAGGAACGCCTTCGCCCAGAACTACGAAATCCTGTGGGAGGACAGTTCTGCAGAGGGCGTCACATGGGTGGAGGAGGAGTTCGAAGCGCTCTGGAAGGACGCCTACCCGCTGCCAGACGCCATCATCGAGGAAATCAAACGGGTCGCCGATCGCGTGGAGATCCGTTTCGAAGAGGCGACGCTTGAGGAACTCCCCGCCGCTGCACTGGCCGAAAGCCCGATCTACCGCGGCGGTGAGCAGCTTCAGCCGTGGCAGCGCTCGTTCGTAACCATGTTCCTGCAGCACCGTGAGACCTACGGCAAAGCGCGCCTTCTGCTCGCCGATGAGGTTGGCGTTGGCAAGACGCTGTCGCTCGCGGCGAGCGCGATGATCTCGGCCCTGCTCGATGACGGCCCCGTGCTGATCCTGTGCCCTTCGACCTTAACAGTGCAGTGGCAGGTGGAAATGATGGACAAGCTCGGTATTCCGAGCGCAGTGTGGTCATCAACCAAGAAGGAGTGGATCGACCCGAAAGGCCACATCGTTAAGACGCGCGGCCCCGAGGACATCAAGCGCTGCCCGTTTCGCATCGCCATCGTTTCGACGGGCCTGATCGTGCATGACTCGGAAGAGCGGCGTTACCTGCTCGAATGCAAGTACGGCTCGGTCATACTCGACGAGGCACACAAGGCGCGGCGGCGAGGCGGACTGGGCCCGAAGAAGGACGAGCCGAACAACCTGCTCGATTTTATGGTGCGGATAGGTCCTCGCACCAGAAACCTTCTGCTCGGGACAGCCACGCCGATCCAGACCGAGGTGCGCGAGTTGTGGGACCTGCTGCGCATCCTCAATTCCGGCGCGGATTTCGTTCTTGGTCGAGAACCGTTCGGCCGCTGGCCGGACTGGGAAAAGGCATTGCCTGTCGTGAAAGGCGAGGAGACGCCGGCGGATGAGAAGGACGTCTGGGAGTGGCTTCGCAACCCCTTGCCCCCCGCCAGCGAGGACGCGCTGTTTGCCACACTGCGGCTGCAACTGGGACTGCCCGACCAGACTTTCTTCACCGATCGCGGCTTTGGTTCGCTGGGGTTTCTGGAGCAACAGGCGGTCGCGCAAGCCCTCGCGCCGGCTTTCTTGCGGGAACACAACCCCATCGTCCGCCATACCGTGTTGCGTCGTCGGCAGACATTGGAAAGCGCCGGGCTACTGGAGAGAGTCGGTGTGGACATCTATCCTGACCCAGATACCTCCGCAGCCGCGTATGCGGGGATCGGATTCAGCGGGCTGGGGTTGCTGACAAACCTGCCTTTTGATCTCGCCTACCAGGCTGCCGAAGCGTTCACCGCGGCGCTCAAGAAGCGCACCAATGCGGCTGGGTTTATGAAGACGCTGCTTTTGCAACGCATCTGTTCGAGTTTTGCCTCCGGCCGATCAACCGCGGAACGGATGCTACGCCGGGAGGTTCTCGATGATGAGGAGCAGGCCAAGCTCATCGAAGAGGCGCTCAGCGCACTCACCCCCGACGAAGCAGGTTACCTGCGCATCATCGCAGCGGAACTCTCACGTCCGGAAGCCCGCGACCCCAAGGTTGCCGCGGTCCGGTACTTCCTCACCGAACATCGCACCGAGGGCAGGACCTGGTTGGAGCACGGCTGCATTGTCTTCAGCCAGTACTACGACACCGTCTATTCGCTCGGCGCGGAACTGGCCAAGTTGCTGCCTGGCGAGCCGGTCGGCGTCTATGCGGGCGCGGGGAAGAGCGGGATGTTTCGCGGCGACGACTTTGCTTCCGTCGAGCGCGAGGAAATCAAGAACTCCGTGAAGAAGCGGGAGATCCGTTTGGTCGTGGCTACCGACGCGGCTTGTGAAGGCTTGAATCTGCAAACTCTTGGAACCCTCATCAATGTCGATTTACCCTGGAACCCGGCACGGCTCGAACAGCGACTGGGGCGCATTAAACGTTTCGGCCAGGCGCGGCGTACCGTGGACATGCTCAATCTCGTTTATCACGACACCCAAGATGAGAAGGTATA
Organism: Betaproteobacteria bacterium; assembly: GCA_025356655.1. Classification (GTDB taxonomy): domain Bacteria; phylum Pseudomonadota; class Gammaproteobacteria; order Burkholderiales; family SHXO01; genus SHXO01. The sequence goes on from JANXRW010000161.1 coordinate 8,264, forward strand.
TCAGGTTCTGTCGCGCCGCATGAAGGATCGGTACGACATCCTCGGCGGCCTGCCAGACACCATCGAAGACGATTGGACAGAGAGTGTCGAGAAGCTAGAGGAAATGATGAACGAATACATCCATCTTCGGCAAAAGGCGCATGACGTTTTTGAAATGCGGTATCAGGAGTCTATCGACCCGGATAAGGATCGATGGGAATTGTGTTCAAAAGTGCTGGCACGCCGGGATGTCGTGGATCGGCTGTCGGCGCCGTGGTGAGTGCGTATGTACGCGGGCCAAAGCAGACAATCCTCACCGCGAATCAAGTTTGCCGCGGCAGACGAGGTCCCCTTAGTATGAAAAATGGGCTCGTCAGCAGAAACTGTGGGCCATGGGTGGCTCGGGCAATTTCCCAAGTTCATGATAAAGCGCCAATTCCGTGGCTTGGAAGGTGCGAAAGCCGTAGGATCTTCTCAGCGTGACTTTAACCTTCCCATTCAGGCCTTCGATCACCCCGCTGGAGAACTCCTTCCGGGCCCGGAAATAGTTCAACAGCAGTTCCCGATGGGTGCGCATCGTGCGGGCAAACTTCTTCAGCGGCTCGATGCGCGAGCGCATCACCTCCTGACACCATCGGTCGAGGAATTGGTTCGTCAGCAGAAACTGTGGGCCATGGGTGGCTCGGGAAATTTCCCAAGTACATGATAAAGCGCCAATTCCGTGGCTTTGAAGGTGCGAAAGCCGTAGGATCTTCTCAGTGTGACTTTAACCTTCCCATTCAGGCCCTCGATCACCCCGCTGGAGAACTCCTTCCGGGCCCGGAAATA
>JANXRW010000009.1 GCA_025356655.1 Betaproteobacteria bacterium
TCCAGGCAGCAAAGCGCAGGGCACGCGGATACACGCGCTTCGAGACCATGCGCACCATGATCTTCCTGATCTCCGGTAAGCTCGACTTCTCCCGCATCAACCCGCATGCCGCATAGCCCACCCAGAATTCAAAAGAGGCCATCAAGGGCGGCGGCGAATACGGCATCACCAGCCTTGCGCGACGCCAACTCGCCGACAAGCTGAAGATTCCGTTCGCCTACTTCGAGCGCATGCGCGCAGGCCAGCCGGACCTGCTCGACCGTAACGTCAACACCTGGCCGCAGACTGAAGGCGACCGCCGGATGATCCGCACGCTCGATGGTCAGGTGAGGGCGGTGCTGTCCGATCGCTACCGGCGGCGGGATAACTTTGACCTCGCTGAAAACGTCCTGCCCATCCTGCAGCGACTGGAGGGTGCCCGCTTCGAGTCGGTCGAACTGACCGACACGAAGATGTACCTGAAGGTGATCACGCCACGTGTCGAGTTCGAAGTCGCCCCTGGCGACATCGTGCAAGCCGGCATCGTCATCACCAACTCGGAAGTGGGTTGCGGCACTTTGTCGGTGCAGCCGCTCATCTACAGGCTGGTGTGCAAGAACGGGCTGATCGCGTCGGACCATGCGCTGCGCAAGACCCATGTCGGGCGCTCGCTGTCGTCAGAGGAGGAGTCGGTCACCGTGTTCAGGGATGACACCCTGGCCGCGGATGATCGGGCCTTCTTTTTGAAGGTGCGCGATGTGGTTGAAGCGGCCGTCTCGGAAGCTACTTTCCGCCAGGTCGCCATGAAGCCGCAGAAGACCCGTGACATTCGCCTGACCGGCGATCCCGTGAAGACAGTCGAGGTGCTGGCCAACCGCTACACGCTCAACGACACCGAGCGTTCCGGTGTTCTGCGGCATCTCATCATCGAAGGCGATTTGTCAGGGTACGGGCTGGTCAACGCCGTCACGCACTACTCGCAGGACGTCGAGGACTACGACCGAGCCACCGAGTTCGAGGCGTTGGGGGGCAAGCTCATCGAGCTGGCTCCCACCGAGTGGGCGGGCCTGGCCCACGCTGCATGAAGCACCGGGAACACCGTCCAAGACGGTCTTCCCGCCTCCTGCCCTCGATCGATTTCCTCCCCCTCGCCCGGCGCAACCTCACGGTTGCCCGAGCATTTTTTTGGCTGTCAGCAGTGCTGACGCGCGAGGGGCCCTCGGGCGGGTCGGCGGACCGGCATCGATTGATGTTTTAAGTAGGACTGGGTGCTATACGTTGTCATGCCAGGATAGCCTGCCACGAGAGCATTCAGGACGGCTTGGTTCCGACGAGCTCGCTGCCTTCAGGAAGCTCGCGCAGGCCTACGGTCGCATGACGGATGCCGAGTTGGAATCTGCACTGAGTCAGGGTGACTTACAGGAGCTTTTCCCATGAAGAGTAAAGCCAAGTACAAGAGCGACGCCTTCGAGGCCATCTACAGCGCGGCGCAGGGGCTGCACCGTGTCGGCACCATCGACAAGGCGACCATGCGTGATTTCGACGAGTCCTGCCTCGCGTCGCCGGTGAAGATCGCTCCTGAAGCGATCAAACGGATTCGGGAGGGCGCACATGTCAGCCAGCCGGTGTTTGCGCGCTTCCTGAACACCAGCGAATCCACGGTGCAGAAATGGGAGGCCGGAACCAAGCGGCCGAGCGGCATGGCGCTCAAGCTGCTAGCCGTTGTTGAAAAGCACGGTCTCAAAGTACTTGCCTGAGCGTCGGGCCAGCACGCCGATGGCCACTGCCTTCACCCGGTACATTGGCATCGACTATTCCGGTGCGCAGACGCCCGAGTCCAGCCTGAAGGGGCTCCGGGTCTATTGCGCCGATGGCGCTGCCGCAGCGCAAGAAGTGGCGCCGCCACCGAGCCCGCGCAAGTACTGGACGCGACGCGGCATCGCCGAGTGGCTCGTCGAGCGCCTGGCTGAGGATGTCCCGACGATCGTCGGCATCGACCACGGGTTTTCGTTTCCGCTGCGCTATTTCGAGGTGCACCAGCTGGAGCCGGACTGGCCCAAGTTCCTGGAGGACTTTCAGCACCACTGGCCCACGGACGCAGAGCACACCTATGTCGATTTCGTGCGCGACGGCCTGGCTGGTAACGGCGCAGCGCGCGCCGGCAACACCCGCTGGCGCCGGATGACCGAACAACGTGCCGGCTCGGCCAAGTCGGTGTTCCATTTCGACGTCCAGGGCTCGGTAGCCAAGTCGACCCACGCCGGCATTCCCTGGCTGCTTTACCTGCGCAGGCAACTCGGCAGCCGCCTGCATTTCTGGCCGTTCGATGGTTGGTCAATCCCCTCGGGGAAGTCTGCCGTCGTCGAGGTCTACCCGTCGCTCTGGAAGCACGCCTTCCCGGCCGATGACCGCACGCCCGACCAGCACGACGCGTTTGCCGTGGCGTCGTGGCTCAGTGAAGCCGACCGGTCTGGCCAGCTCGAGCGGTTTCTGCAGCCGAACCTGACGCTGCCAGAGCGCATGGTTGCCGGTGTCGAGGGCTGGATCCTGGGCGTCGGGTGATCCACGCCGGCGCCAATATCGGCATCTACCGGCCGAGATACACCGCCGTGATCTGCTCCCTCTCATGCCCCAGCTCTGCGCTGATCGTGAGGCGAGCTTCCCGGTCCAGCTCGCGCTGTTCAACTGTCAGATCCTTGGACCTCGGGCCACCGGCTGCCGGTGCCGTCCATCCCGTGAGTTCCCGGTAGCGGACCTGCGCGTACTGGTGTCGATGCCCGTGGATGCGGTGCACGCCTGCCACTGCGCACTGGTGTTCGAAGCGCCGCAGTTGCTCGACGTAGCTTCGGTCTGCAGGAATGAGGCTGCCCCTGCCGGCCAGTGCCTTGGCTTCATCGAGCACCAGGCGCTGCTCGTCGTTGCGGATCGGGATCTCCCGGGCGCGGCCGCCTTTGGTCCAGGTGTCCTTCAGCGCGAGCTTGTCGCCCCGGTCTGCCCATTCCGGCCGGATCTTGATCGACTCTCCGCGCCGCAGACCGAATGCGGCCTGCAGCCGCAAGGACATCGCGCTATACGGGTCGGTGATGCGGCCGAGCTCGGTGCCGGACAGCTCGCGCGCCTTGCTGACGTTGGTGACGTACTGCCGGTTGCCGATGCCGTAGTGGCCGTTGTCGCGCGCGATGACGTTCTGTTTGCCGATCTTCTCGGCCCACCAGCGCAGTTCGGCCATCCGGTTCTTGATGGTGCCGACTGCCAGGCCCTCAGCCTGCCATCGCTCGACCAGCCCCTCGACGTGCTTGGGCTTGAGGCTTGCTGCAGCCATGTGCCGGTAGCCGAGTTCTTGAAGCTGGTCCGCCACCAGGTCGAGCACGCGCTCGCGATCGCGTTGGGTCGCATAGCTGCCGTCGCGGTTGCGCCGGCACAGCTGCTTCAGCTCGTAGTTCAGATCCCGCATTCGCTGTCTCTCGGTTTGTCATCCTCTTGTCTGTCGGGTGCCCCGGGGTGTCCGCTCGTTGTCGCTGGTGTGTTCAGTTCAGGTAAGTGTTTCTGTCCGTCCCGAACGCCTGAGCGCTGCGGGAACTACGAGGGACACGGGACACCACTCCCGTTTTGTGCCGAGGTCTTGCTGCTGGCCGCCGCGGCACGCGGCATTGGCTTCGATGACGCTTGCTGCTGCAAGTCCTTCCATCGGGTTGAGCCATTCCCCAAGGCTCTGGGTGCGCCGGGTGGTGCCATGGCCCGCGGGGAGCGGGCGGGGCAGATCGCGTTGCACGGTCTGCGGTTCTGACGCGCGGTGAGCCCATCACGTGGGGCCGTCACTTGCGGCTGCCCGGCATCAGCCCTGGGGCGCTGGGGCAGCGTGCGCGTCGTCACTACTGGCTGGCGCCGCGTAGTGACGACGCGGATGGCGCAGCGGGTATCAGCAGCAGGGCGCTGGCGAGGTTGCAGCAGCTGGACATCGGCTGTCGCCGCTTCGGTCTGGCCGACTGGTGTCGGCAGCGCAGCAGGCCGACGGGCGCGGTAGGGATGCCGGTTGGGGCAGGGCGGGCGCCTGTCGGGCCCGAAGCCTGACGCGTATCTCCAAGCCTTTCGGCTGCCGGGTTTCAGGAGATGAGGCCGGCGATTGCGCCCGCGTGAGCGGGCATGGGCGATGCGGTGACGGGCATCAATCGGGCTGACTCAGCCAGCGAGAAATCAAACGGGCCGATGCTGCGCCATCATCATGCGGGCTGCAACAGCAGTCACTGTTGCGACCGTTTCCGGCTTCCCAATGGGCAGGTCGTTTGCCTCAAGTCTGTCAGCACGGCTGACAGCCGGTACCGCAGCGGCGGGCCAGACGGCTTACCCACCGCCGCGCGAGTCTTGCGTGAGAGGCGCCGATCGCGCGGCCGTGGATAAGCGCTACCGATCGCCGATCCGCTATGCGTCGCTGCCGTGCCCGTCCTCATCGGTGTGGTCGCTGCGCTTGCCGTTCACGTGCGCCCAGAAAGCGGTCTTGCGCGCGTGTCGCGACCGGATCGCGGACTCGAAGTCCTCGTGCGACTCCAGCGGCAACACTCCGATGCCTGTGGCGGCGATCTCCCGCAGCCGCGCCCAGTAGTGGGCAGCGTGCCCATAGGCACGCGCATAGGCCCGGTTGAGGATGGGCGTGAGCAGCGCCCTGTAGACGGCGGCTTCGCCGCGCGAGCGCTGATGGGTCTTCAACGCTTGCGCCAGCGGCACCAGCGCACCATAGTTGTCGCCGCGTATGCGGGCCGGTTCGGCCAGCAGCATCGCCTCGGCCGCTTCGTCGTCGCCGATGTCCAGCAGCAGCGTGGCCGCCGCCGCCGGGTCGTCGTGGCACAGCGCCAACTCACGGGCTCGCTCCAGTGCCTCGTGCCTGGACGATTCGGGCACGTGTTCAAGCCAGCGGTGCAGGTCGAACACGGAGATCGATCGCTCGAACAGGCGCCGCCGGATGGGAGCGCTCTCGCTGTACCGGCCGAGGCGGCCGAGAGCATCCGATTCCAAGCTCTGCCGGGTGTCTTCCATGTGCCCCCATGGCCCTTGAAGCCAGGTCAGCGCATCGGTCGGACGGTCGGCCTCGAGGTAGGCCGTGATGTACGCGCTGCATTCGACGCGGTGGCGCTTGTGCGCGGCGGCCAACGCCGAACAGTTTTCGCCCACCCTCAGGGTGAACGGTTCGTCGCCATGCACCCTGTACTCGGTCTCCCGAAAGGCCTGCACGGTGCCAGCGTCGATGATTGATTCGAACAACAAAAAAGCCCTCCGTTGTGGGAGGGCCGACGCTGTACCCGCTTCGTTGCTCCAGAAGGAGCCACATCCGCTTTCGCGTTTCCACCTTGCCCGGGAAGGCAGGTTGGCATGGGCGTCGACCCAATTCCAAATGTGC
>JANXRW010000016.1 GCA_025356655.1 Betaproteobacteria bacterium
GTTTGGGGCATCCGTTCAGAGTCTGCAGCAGTTCGTGGGCGTCCTATGCCAGGTAGACCCCGATGCGCTTGGGACTGGCATTGTGGCGCGGGTGCTCGCGGTCATTGCGGCCACGGCCACTGGTGAGGCCCCATTCGATCCCGTTCGTGGCGCGGTAGCAGTGGCCGCGGAAGCGCGCGGCGTCGACCCGGGTTTCCAACAGCAGGGGTTCGCTACCGTAGGCGGCTAACCCATCCTGGGGCAGGCGGCTGGCGAGCTTGGGGATGTGAAACTGGGGCTGCAGGCTGCGAGTTGTTGACCAAGCGCTTGAGGTGGCACCCGCGTGTGCGCTCGCTCCCGCCGATCGAGGTATCGCGGGCGCGCATGCGCCAGGCTGGGGAGGAGAATCGCAGGCAGGCACCGAAGGCACTACGGTAGCCCAGGTAGTGGCGCTGGGCGGTGAGTTCGCGCCAGAGTCTGCGTTGGCCGGGACTGCTGAGCTCGGGGCGCTGGGCGCAGCCGCAGAAGCGGTAGTTCTGCGGCCACGGGCCCATCAGCTGGTGTTGGGGCGCTGCGCCCCGGGCGGGTGGAGCATGAATTGGAACAGGGCCTCGAGGCTGGCGAAGGACAGGTACTGCAGCAGGGTGCGCAGGTCGTTGAAGAAGGTGCGCCTGGGGCCGCAGGCCTCGCGCAGCGCCTGGTAGGTGCTGTGGTGCAACTCCAGCACGCTGTGGGTGAGGAAAGCGAGTAGGTTCAGACTCGCCAGGGTGGCCGAGAGGTGGCGCTTGCCGTGGCCGAAGTTGTGCTCGAAGTGATAGCCCTTGGTCTTGAGCGTGTTGTTGTTTTCATTCTCCACCTTCCAGCGCGCGCGCCCGGCCTCGACCATCGCGGCGACGTTGTGCGCATCGATGGGAAGCGAGCTGACCCAGGCGTTGTGGAACAGCGCCTTGCCCTGCTCGTCGCGGCTGCTGAGCTCGCACCAGCTCACCTGCAGCGCGTCCTTCCCATCGCGCAGGGGCAACTGCCGGGCGAAACGGTAGGTGTCGGTGAATAGCCGCTTGCCCTGGCGGCGCGCGATCTGCAATTGTTCGACCGCCCCGGCCTGCTCGAGGCCCTGGAGCCACTCGTAGAGGCACTTGTGGGAACTGGGCTTAGCCACGAAGAGGAAGTCCAGGCCGGCGCCGAGCACGGCTTGGCACATGGGCTGGCGGCTGTAGAGATCATCTCCCAGGAGCACGGCGCGCCGCGCGGCCAGGGCCGCCCCGTGCTGGCCGATCCAGCGCAGTGCCGCGGCCGATTCACCGTCCTGCTTGGCGTGCCCGTCCTGGGGCACGATGAACTCGGGGGCGAGGCCAATCACGCGGCTCTGACCCAGTGCCACCACCACCGGGGTCAGCACGCTGTGGCTGAAGCGCACCGTCTCGCCGCTTTGCGAGCGGCTGCACTGCTCGCAGTGCACGCGCTCGGAGCTGTGGTATTGGGTGCCGTCGAGCGCGATGAGTAGGCGCTCATCGAGACGCCGGTAGGCCTGCAGGTGACCGGCGGCCTCGAGACGCTCGAAGATCTCGCCGAACACGCCCGCCAGCCGCTGCGGGTCGACCAGGTCGAGGATATTGCGCACCTGGTTGTCGCTGGGCACGCGCTCGAGGCCGAAAATAGTGCAGGCATTGTTGCTGCCAAGCCGCTGCTGCATGTTCCGCTGGAACTCCAGGAAGGAGGCGCTCTGGGTCCAGAACACGGAGAACGCCGCCAGGGCCACCTCCTGCATGCGGTAAATCCCATTGCGCCCGCGGCGTGGATCGGGCAGCACCCCGAGCGCCTGCTTGATCAGGTCGATCAAGGCGCCAAAGCTCAGTGCATCCCCCGAGGTGTCCGCCGCGCTCACCGGTGCAGTGCCTCCAGCCCACTTCCACGCGGCTGTCATAGCGCACGGCGGGAATTATGGCCAGCCCCGGGGGGGGAAATCCTCATCTGAGCGCGGGACCATCCCTACGGCAAGCCACATTTAGAATTGCTGGGGTGCGACGGAGCTTCCTTGACAACCCGCAAGGTGGCATCGATACTCAGCTGATGTTCGTCGCCTTCCGGTGAGTCCTCTTGGACGAAATCCCGCTTCATTCGCTGCTGGGCGCCCTGGCTTTCCTGATCCTGCTGTCCGCGTTTTTTTCCATCTCCGAAACCAGCATGATGGCGCTCAACCGCTACCGGTTGAAGCACCTCACCAAACTGGGACATCCGGGGGCGCGACTCACCACTGAACTGCTCGCGGAAACTAACCGCTTGCTGGGCGTGGTGCTTCTGGGCAGCAATCTGGTGAACGCGGCCGCCGCCGCCGTGGTCACCGTCCTGACCTTCCGCCTCTTTGGCAAAAGTGAGTGGGCACTCACTGGCGGCACCCTGGCCATTACGTTTCTCCTGCTGGTTTTCAGCGAGATCACTCCCAAGGTAGTGGGCGCCTCCTACCCTGAGCGCGTGGCGCTGCCCGCGGCCTTCGTGCTCTCTCCGTTGCTGCGACTGCTCTCGCCCGTGGTCTGGTTCGTCAATCTTTTCGTCAACGCCCTTCTCTCGCTCCTTCGACTCAACCGCACCAGCGGCGCCCGCAGCGAAGGGGTGAGCCTGGAGGAGCTTCGCACGCTGGTGCTCGAAGGGGGCTCCTATCTGCCGCCCCGGCACCAAAAGCTGCTGCTCAACTTCTTCGACCTGCAGACGATAACGGTTGATGACCTCATGACGCCGCGCAGCCAAATCGAGGTGCTCGACCTAGACTCGCCGCGGGAACTCCTGGTGCGCCAGTTGGCGACGAGCAACCACGGCCGCCTGCCCGTCTATCAAGGTAGCGTGGACAACATCGTCGGCCTGCTGCATTTGCGAAAGGTGCTGAATCTTCGTCCTGACACCGTGAGCCGGGAGGGCTTGACGAAGCTGCTGAGACCGCCCTATTTCGTCCCCCAGGGGACCCCGCTGCTCGCCCAACTGCAGCATTTCCAAGAGCAAGAGGAGCGGGTCGGGCTGGTGGTGGACGAATACGGCGAACTCATGGGCCTGATCACGCTGGAAGACATCCTGGAGGAGATTATTGGCGAGTACACCACCCACTCGCCCATGCAGTCCGGCACGCTGGTGCGGCAGCCCGACGGAAGTGTGCTCGCCGAGGGCGGGGTGTCGCTGCGGGAACTGAACCGAAAACTGGCCACGGGCTTTGCGTTGGACGGCCCGAAGACCCTCAACGGGCTGATCCTGGAACATCTCGAGGACATACCCGAGCCAGGAACGACCATCAAAATCGCCGGTCATCCCATCGAGATCGTGCAAACTCAGGACCGGGCCGTCAAATCGGCGCGCATCTTCCCGCAGGCGAAGTGAGGGATCTTTGGGGGGGGCGGCGGGAACGCCGGCGCCTGCTTCACTGTGAGTTCACCCAATTTCTGATTAAATCACGCTAAATGGCTACATCGTCGACAGAAATTCACCTCTCTGGACTGGCACGGGCCATGGTCCAGAAGGGTCGACTCATGGAGAAGGACGCGATCGCCCTGCAGACCCGTGCGCGCGATGCGGCGAAGGGTTTCGTCGAGCAGGCCATCGCGGAAAAGAAGCTGAACCAGACCGAGATCGCCGAGTTCGCCAGCGAGACCTTCGGCCTGCCGTTCTTGGATTTGCAGTGTGTCTCGGTCGACCATCTCCCACAGAAATTCCTCGAACCGAAGAATCTTTCGCCCTGGCGGGCAGTGCCCTTGCACCTGCGCGGCAACCGCTTATTCGTGGCGATGTCCGACCCGACCAACCGCAATGTCCTGAATCAGATCAAATTCTTTGCTGGCGACGCAGCCGTGGAAGCGGTCGTGGTGGAGGACACCAAACTCGCAGCGTTGATCCGACGTCTGGAGGAGGCCAGCGGGCTGAACTTCACTGGACCCGCAGACGAACCGGAGATCGACCTCGGGGGTGATGAGGAGGAGACCGCCGCCGAGAGTCAAGCCCCAGCGGTAGAGATCGATGACGCCCCGGTGGTGCGCTACATCCAGAAGATCCTGCTCGACGCCATCACCGGCGGCGCGTCGGACATCCATTTCGAGCCCTATGAGAAGGTCTACCGCATCCGCTATCGAATCGACGGCATTCTCTACGAGGTCGGTTCCCCGCCGCTGGTGATCAAGGAGAAGATCGCCTCCCGGATCAAGGTGATCTCCAAGCTCGATATTTCGGAGAAGCGCGTACCCCAGGACGGGCGTATGAAGCTCGTCCTGGGCAAGAATCGGGTGATCGACTTCCGCGTCAGCACCCTGCCCACGCTGTTCGGCGAGAAATTAGTCCTGCGGATCCTCGACCCGAACAGCGCTACCTTGGGCATCGAAGCTCTGGGCTACGACCCCGACCAGAAGGACGCCCTGATGCACGCCATCCAGCGCCCCTACGGAATGGTGCTGGTGACCGGCCCCACAGGTTCGGGCAAGACCGTCTCGCTGTACACCTGCCTGAACATCCTGAATCAACCGGGAATCAACATCTCCACCGCAGAGGACCCGGCCGAGATCAACCTGCCGGGCATCAACCAGGTGAACGTCAATGACAAGGCAGGCTTGACCTTCTCCGCGGCGCTGAAGTCCTTCCTGCGGCAGGATCCGGACATCATCATGGTTGGCGAGATCCGGGATATCGACACGGGCGAGATCGCCATCAAAGCGGCCCAGACGGGCCACCTGGTGCTCTCCACCCTGCACACCAATGACGCGCCGAGCACCCTCACTCGCCTGATGAACATGGGGATCGCCCCCTTCAACATCGCCACCTCGGTGATCCTTATCACTGCCCAACGCCTCGCGCGGCGGCTGTGCGCCACGTGCAAGCAGCCCATGGAAATCCCTCCCACGGCGCTACTGCGGGCCGGCTACACCGAGGCAGACCTGGCGGAGCCCTGGCAGTCCTACGGGCCGGTGGGCTGCGACACTTGCAAGAACACTGGTTACAAGGGCCGCGTGGGCATTTATCAGGTGATGCCCATCAGCGAAGCCATGAACAGCATTATCATGAACAATGGGAACGCCCTGGACATCGCCAAGCAGGCCAAGCTCGAGGGCGTGCGCGACCTGCGCCAGTCCGGGCTCCGGAAAGTAAAGCTCGGACTAACCTCCCTGGAAGAAATCGAAGCGGTCACCAACGAGTAGACGCACGGAGATCTGACTATGGCAACTGCAACGTCTGCGGCAGCGTCCGGCAAACGCGACACCAAGGAGTTCACCTTCACCTGGGAGGGACGGGACCGCGCGGGCAAAGTCGTGCGCGGGGAAGTGCGCGCCACGGGTGAGGCGGTGGTGCAGTCGAACCTGCGCCGCCAGGGTATCAGCGTCACCAAGGTGAAGAAGCAACGCGCCAGCCGCGGTGGCAAGATCTCCGACAAGGACATCACGCTCTTCACGCGCCAACTCGCCACCATGATGAAGGCCGGCGTACCGCTGCTGCAGGCCTTCGAGATCGTGGGCAAGGGCCATGCAAACCCGGCCGTGGGCCGTTTGCTGCTCGACATCAAGACGGAGGTCGAGACCGGCAGTGCACTGAACCAGGCCTTTCGCAAGCACCCGCGTTACTTCGATCAGCTTTTCTGCAACCTCGTGGGCGCCGGGGAGCAGGCCGGTATCCTGGATACCCTGCTCGACCGCCTAGCGAGCTATAAGGAAAAAATCCTCGCCATCAAGGGCAAGATCAAGTCCGCGCTTTTTTACCCCATCTCCATCATCGTCGTGGCCTTTGTGATCACCGCGGTGATCATGATCTTCGTGATCCCCGCCTTCAAGGACTTGTTCTCCTCCTTCGGTGCGGATCTGCCCGGGCCAACGCTCTTCGTAATGGCGATCTCAGAGATCTTCGTGAAGTACTGGTGGGTGATGCTCTTGGGCGGTGGTGCCTTCTTCTACGGATTCTTCTGGCTATGGGCGCGCTCCGAAAAAATGCAGGCAATCATGGACCGCGCGTTCCTGCAGATCCCCGTCTTTGGCGCGTTGATCCGCAAGGCGACCATCGCCCGATGGACTCGCACCCTGGCCACCATGTTCGCCGCGGGTGTGCCCCTGGTGGAAGCCCTGGAGTCCGTGGGCGGGGCTTCGGGCAACTTCGTCTACGTCCAGGCCACGAAGCGCATCCAGCAGGAGGTGAGCACCGGGACCAGCCTCACGGCCGCCATGCAGGGGGCGGGAGTCTTCCCCAGCATGGTGACGCAGATGGTGGCCATCGGCGAGGAGTCTGGCTCCCTGGACTCCATGCTGAGCAAAGTGGCGGACTTCTTCGAGGCCGAGGTCGATGACGCCGTTGACGCGCTGGCGAGCCTGATGGAGCCGATGATCATGGTCGTTCTGGGCACCCTCATCGGCGGCATGGTCGTCGCCATGTACTTGCCGATCTTCAAGATGGGCCAAGCGGTCTAAGGGGACGCGCTCGATTGCGGGCTGAGGCGGCGTCTCGGCCCGGCCACAGGAGGAGAGGACTTGGCGCTGCTGCAATTGTTCCAAGATATGCCGGCCGCGTTCGTCGCGTTCTGCACCGTGCTCGGCTTGCTGGTAGGAAGTTTCCTCAACGTTGTGGTCCACCGCCTCCCGCGCATGATGGAAGCGCAGTGGCGAGCGCAATGCGCGGAACTCTCCGGGGCGCCGAGCGCGCCCGGGGCAACATTCAACTTGGCCGTCCCGCGCTCGCGCTGCTCCTCCTGCGACCACCGGATCGCCGCCCTGGAAAACATCCCCATCCTCTCCTTCCTCTGGCTGCGTGGGCGCTGCTCCGCCTGCGCGAGCCCGATCGGGGTGCGCTATCCGCTCGTGGAAGCGGCCAGCGGTGCCCTGTGCGGGCTGGCGGCTTGGCAGTTCGGCCCCGGCCTGGCGACAGCGGGCGCGTTGGTGTTCTGCTGGGCCATGCTGGCCCTGGCGCTTATTGACTTAGATACCCAGTTGCTCCCGGACGACATCACCCTGCCCCTGGTGTGGGCCGGGTTGTTGCTCAACCTGCAAGGGACTTTCGTGCCCCTGTCTTCTGCGGTGCTGGGAGCGGCCGCAGGCTACCTCTGCCTGTGGTGCGTGTTCTGGGGCTTCAAGTTACTGACCGGGAAAGACGGGATGGGGTTCGGTGACTTCAAGCTGCTGGGAGCCATCGGTGCCTGGCTGGGCTGGAAGATGATCCTGCCCGTGCTGCTGCTCTCTTCGGTGGCAGGTGCCACCCTGGGCATCACCCTCATCCTAGCGGCTCGCCACGGACGGCGGGTGCCCATCCCCTTCGGCCCCTACCTCGCCATTGCAGGCACCCTGGCCCTGTTTTCCGGGCCACACCTGCTGGCCCTTTTCCCCGCGGGGCTATGAGTCTGGGCAGCGCACCGGTCATCGGGCTCACCGGCGGGATCGGCTCGGGTAAATCAACCGTCGCCGAAGCCTTCCGCGAACGCGGTGCCGGCATCGTGGACACGGACCAGATCGCCCACGCGCTGACCTGCCCGGGACAACCCGCCCTGCAGTTAATCGCTGCCGCGTTCGGACGGGGCGTGCTGGACGAAGGCGGAAACCTGGACCGGGCCACCCTGCGCCAGCAGGTCTTCGCCGACCCGGACGCGCGCCGACGGCTCGAGACAATCCTCCACCCGCGCATCCGCGCGCAGGCGCTGCAGGAGGTGAGTGTAGCGACCGAGCCCTACGTGCTGCTGGTGGTTCCTCTGCTCGTGGAGGGTAGCGGCTACCCCGACCAACTCCGCCGCATACTGGTGGTGGACGTCCCGGAGGAAGTCCAGGTGCAACGCGTGCACAGCCGCAGCGGGCTCGACCCAGAGCAGATCCGGGCGATCATGGCCAGCCAGGCGAGCCGTGGGCGCCGCTTGGCTTCGGCCGACGACGTCATCGATAATGCGGGTGGCCAAGACGCGCTCGAACGACAGGTGGAGGCGTTGCATCAACGCTATCTGACCCTTGGGGAAACAAGCTGAAATGCCCGTGCGGAATCCATGTGTTTATTTTTCCGGCATTTTGAGGAATACTGCGCAATCCTCCCGAAGCCTCAGCCGCCCGTGCCGTGATTAGTTACGAGTTCCCGCTCAACGAGCGCATCCGCACGCTGCTTCGCATGGAAAGCCTGTACGAACGGGCTCGCTATTTTCTGGCGAAGGAACATCCATTGGATCACCATACGGCGCTCACCGCGCTGTTTGAGATTCTCGATGTGGCTGGTCGCGCCGACATGAAGTCCGAACTCATGCAGGAACTCGAGCGGCAGAAGGCCGGGCTAAGCGCCCTGCGCACCAATCCGGCGATCTCCGAGGCAGCGCTGGACGACGTGCTGGGCGAAATCGACCGCGCCAGTTCCAACTTGTTTCTGGCCTCCGGGCGAACGGGGCAGGAGCTGCGCGAGAATGAGTGGCTGATGACCATCAAGCAGCGATCGGCCATCCCGGGTGGGGTGTGCGAGTTCGACCTGCCCTCCTATCACTTTTGGCTGCACCTGGCCCCGGCGCAGCGCCAGAAAGACCTGGAACGCTGGCTCACTCCCTTCGTTCCCCTGACCTTCGGCATCAACATCATCCTGCGACTGCTTCGCGACAGCGGTCGCAGTACCTCCCACGTCGCCGCCAGCGGCGTGTTTCAACAGATGATGGGGGGACGCGTGGCACAACTGTTGCGGCTTTCGGTGGACGACAGTTGCGAGGCCGTGCCCGAGGTCAGCGCAAACAAGTACGCGCTGAACATCCGCTTCACCGTCACCACCGGAACGGAGCGCCCGCGGCCCAGCCAGTCCGACATTCCCTTCGAGCTGACCTTCTGCAATCTGTGACCGCAGCCCGCCTGCGCCTTTTGGGGAAGCCCCAGCAGCACGAAAAACCTAAGCGTGCAGGGCTCAGCTTGGGCTCGGTCCGGCGAGGTTAAGCACTGCCACGGATACGTCGTCGGCGTGCGCTATGCCTGCGGTAAACCGCGTGACCGCCTCGAACAACTGGTCCAGGCGCTCCCCTGGCGGTGTGCGCTGGAGCACCGTCAGCACGGCTTCCGCACCCAGCGGCTCACCCTTGGTATTCTCCGCCTCCACGAGGCCGTCGGAGTACATCCATAGTTGCCCAGGCCCCTCCCAGGTGAAGCTCTGCACCGAGTCGTCGAATTCGGCGTCAGCCAAGATGCCCAGCGCCAGGTGCTTCGCGGGGGCGGAGAATTGGAGATCCCCAGCCGCAGAAATAAACAACACCGGCGGGGAGCCCCCGTTCCAGAGGCTCACACTGCGCCCCGGTTCGTCCACGACGGCGATGGCGGCGGCCATAAAGTGCCCCACGGGCAAAAGGCCCTTGAGCTTCCGGTTGAGTTCGCGCGCGATCATGGGTAGGGTAAAACCCTTCTCGGCCAGCCGGTAGAAAGCCTCCATGGCGGGGATGAGATAGAGCCCCGAACCCAGTCCGTGGCCCGTCACGTCGCCGAGCAGCATGTGCAGCCTTCCTTCAGGCGAGCGCGCCCCGGCCACCACGTCACCACTAAAGCGCCCCGCCGGCAGGATGCGGTAGCGCAGATGGTCTTGTTGCAGTGCATTCTGCCCCACCAAGCGGGCCATCACCTGGCGCGCTACCGACAGTTCTTCACTCAGGTTGACCTGCAGGCGTTCAGCCTCCTTGCGCAAACGCCGGCTCTCCAGGAGGTTCATGGCCAGTGCGGCGAGTTGGCGCAGTGTCCCTTCCTGGTCCTGGGAGAGTTCGCGCGCCGTGCGGCCCAGCACGCAGAGAGTGCCCAGCGCCTGACCTGCCGGCGTGATCAGCGGCATCCCCGCATAGAACCGCATTTGGAGCGGTCCGGTGACCAGGGGGTTATCCGCGAAGCGCACGTCCTGCCGGGCGTCAGCGACCTGGAAGACCTGGTCCCCGAGAATGGCGTGAGCGCAAAAAGCCTCGTCCCGGGGCGTCTGGCTGATGCCCTCGAGACCAACGGCTGACTTGAACCACTGCCGGTCCCGATCAATCAGGCTGATGAGGGCGACGGGAGTGCCGCAGGTGGACGCGGCCAGGTGCGTAAGGGCATCGAACTGATCCTCGGCCAGGGTATCCAGGACCTCGTAGCTGCGCAACGCCGCGAGGCGCTCCTCCTCATCCACCGGCACCGGCGCGGACGTCATCGATTGCATCTCCTCTGGTTTCTGCACCTTCAAAGCAAAGCACCTCTAGCAGATCGGACGGCGTGGAGATCCATGGCACAATGCCCGGCTGCGGTGCGTTACTTGGCGTGGGCACGAACCTTCAACGTTATTATTAAAAGCGGGCAGCATGGCAGAGGATATCCTACGCAGGGGCGGCAAGCGGCTGGTGAGTTGCCCGCGCTGCGGACTGACGGCCCCCTGGGATCCGGCGAACCGCTTCCGGCCCTTCTGCTCGGAGCGGTGCAAAGTCATCGACCTGGGTCAGTGGGCGTCCGAGGGGTATCGCATCCCACTGGCACAGGAGCCCGAGGACGCTTCGGGCGAGGATGACCTGCTGGGCGGCTAGGAACCGCTCGAAACCGCTCAAGCTCAATCGCGAGTGAACCGAAAGGGATAGTAGGCGGGTCGCGGACTATAGTGCCCGCGCCGCACCCCGAGGACCGACCATGAAGACATCGCAGAACACCTCGCCGGCGGCCAAGGCGCAGGGGGGACGGCGACCGGCCGCACCGCAGGACCTGCGTCTCTCGCCCGAAGGCGAAGCCCTGATTGCCTCGATCCCCGCCGACCAACGCCCCCTTCGATTGGCCGAGCGCTACCCTCGGATCGTCAACCACATGAGCCAGATCTGGCACCGCCGGGCCGAGGTCGAACGCTATCTCACGGAGCTCATGATCGACCATCGCGGCGATCGTCAGGGCTTCGCCTACGACATCGTGCTGGAGCTGATGAGCCTGCGGGAGCACTTCGACAGCATCCAGGAGGGCCGGCCCGGCCCGCTTGATATTCCTGGCTTCATCCAGACGCCGACACTCCCGCGACGGAGCCGCTAGGCGGCGGGCCACGCTTTTCGCATCAGGGCGACGCCATGCGCGCCGCACTCCCAGGCCCGAGTTAGGTGCGCGGGGTCAAGGCCGCCGAGCAAAAACACTGGTAGGCGCACACCGTCGAGCAGTTCCGCGGTGCGCGCCCACCCTAGGCCCAGGCTATCCGGGTGGGTGGCGGTGGGCAGTACCGGACCCAGGAGCGCATATTCCAGCCCCTGGTCCGCGGCACGATCCAGTTCCTCGCGGTTGTGGCAGGAGGCGCCCACCAGCTCGAACCCCTCAGGGCGAACTCCCTGTGCCAGTTGCCTGGCTTTTAGGTGCACACCGTCGGCCCCTGACCGGTACGCAGCGTCCAGGTCCTCGTTGATCACCACCAAGGCGCCGGCGGCGTGGCAACGCTGCACCACGCGCGTGGCGAGCGCGGCGCGCGATGCGGCCTCCATATCGGGCTCGCGCAGCATCACCACGCAGGGCTCACCCGTGGCCAGCGCCCGGTCGAGCCGGGCCATCTGTGCCTCCTCCCCGAGTGCTGTCGTCCGGGTGATGAGCAGACGGTGCGGTAGGCGCAGGGCGGCGAGGACCGGGGAGTTCGCTGGCAATAGCGGGCTCACGCGAATGTCCGTGCACGGCTGCCAATCCAACTCCTGTGCCTCATGGGGCTGGGGTTCGCCCGTCCACTGCAACACGCGGAAGAAGTGCAGGCGCACGTGCCCGTGGGGATAGACATGTTCGCGGAGCAACCAGGGATAGGCGCGCTGCACCCGCACCCCGAGTTCCTCCGTCAGCTCGCGGGCCAGGGCCTGCGCGAGCGATTCGCCCGGCTCGGCCTTGCCGCCGGGGAACTCCCAATATCCGGCGTAGGGCTTGCCAGCAGGCCGACGCGCCAGCAACACGCGCCCGTCGGGACTGAGCAACAGGCCCGCGGCCACTTCGATGCGGGGCGGGGCGGCGCCTGCGGGAAGGCTCAGGAGGGCCTCGCCGCAAGTGCTCTGCGGCCCGCCCAATCGCGGGCGAAATGCCATGCCACCCGGCCGCTGCGCGAACCGCGCTGCAGCGCCCATTGCACCGCTTCCAGGCGCATGGCCTCCGAGTCGGTGTCCGAACAGCCCAGGGCCTGCAACCAATGCCGAACAATCGCGAGGTACTCCGCCTGATCGAAAGGGTAAAAGGACACCCACAGACCAAAGCGCTCGGAGAGCGAGATCTTCTCCTCCACGGTTTCGCCAGGATGGATCTCCTCGCCAACGTGACGGGCCTGAAGGTTCTCCTCCATGTACTCGGGCATCAGGTGACGGCGATTGGACGTTGCATAGATCAACATGTTCTCCGGTGTGGCGGCCACTGATCCATCCAGCACGGCCTTGAGGGAGGTGTACCCGGGCTCCTCGGCGTTGAAGGACAGGTCATCGGAGAAGAGCAGGAAGCGGTAGGGCAGATCAGCTAAGCGGCTGATGATATCCGGCAGGTCCATGAGGTCGCGCTTGTCCACCTCGACTAAGCGCAGCCCCTCGGGGCTGAACCGGTTCAGCACGGCCTTGACCAGTGAGGACTTGCCCGTGCCACGGGCGCCAGTGAGCAGAACATTATTCGCCGGCAACCCGCAGACGAACTGGCGCGTGTTGCGCTCTACCAGAGCCGCCTGCCGCGCCACCCCTTGCAGGTCCTCCAGAGCGATGCGGTGCGGATGGCTGATGGGCTCCAGTACCGGGTAGCCACCGAGGCGCCGCCACCGGAACGCGCTGTGAGCCTCCATGTCAGGCACCTGGGGTAGCGCGGGGGGCAGTAGCCGCTCCAGTCGCGCCAGAAGGGGCTGCACCTGCGCCAGAAAATCTGCGAGTTCAGTCATGGGAACGGGGGGCCTCAGGTGCGGTATTCTGCATTGATGGTCACGTAATCGTGGGACAAGTCGCAGGTCCACAGGGTGGCGCTTGCCTCGCCCCGCCCCAGCAACACGCGCACCAGAAATTCCTCCTTGGCCATGACCCGCTTAGCGTCCTCTTCGCGGTAGCTGGCTGCCCGTCCACCGCGCAGGGCGACCAGGACATCGTCCAGGTAGAGGGTGACGGTCTGTACGTCCAGATCGGCCACGCCACTGTAGCCGATGGCCGCCAGGATCCGGCCGAGATTGGGATCCGACGCGAAGAAGGCCGTTTTTACCAGGGGAGAATGGGCGATGGCCTTGCCCACGCGCCGACACTCCGCAAGGTCGCGGCCCCCTTCAATTTGCAGGGTCACGAACTTGGTCGCCCCCTCCCCGTCGCGCACGCAGGCCTGGGCCAGTTGCAGGGCCACCCGCCCCAGCGCCTGACAGAACGCATCCCAGCCAGCCGTGCCTTCCTCCAGCACGGGACCACCCGCGACGCCCGTGGCCGCGAGCACCAGGGAATCGTTGGTGGAGGTATCGCCGTCGACAGTGATGCAGTTGAACGACCGGTCCGTTGCCTCGCTCAAGGCACGCTGGGCCGCATCCGCACCGAGCGGTGCGTCCGTGGCGATGAAGCCGAGCAAGGTGGCCATGTCCGGGTGGATCATCCCGGAGCCCTTCGCGATACCGGTGCAGGTATAGGTGCGCCCGCCGCTCTCCCAGCGCACGGATGCCGCCTTAGGCACGGTGTCCGTGGTCATGATGGCGTTCGCCGCGGCAACCCAGCCCGCCTCGGTCTGCGCCGCCACGCACGCGGGCAAGGCCGCAAGCAGTCGGTCCATGGGTAGGGGCTCCATGATGACCCCGGTGGAGAAGGGCAGCACCTGTGCGGGTGTCAGCCCGAGCGAAGCGGCCAGGGCCTCGCAACTGCGCCGGGCATTGGCCAACCCCTCGTCGCCGGTCCCGGCATTGGCGTTGCCGGTATTCACCAGCAAGGCGCGTATGCCGGCGCCCGCGCGCAGGTGCTCGCGGCAGACCGCAACCGGTGCGGCGCAAAAGCGATTGCGGGTGAACACGCCGGCGAACGTCGTGCCCGGCACAAAGCTCATGACCAGCAAGTCCCAGCGCCCAGGCTTGCGGATTCCCGCCTGCGCGGTACCTAAACGAACGCCTGGGACGGGGTGGATAGCCGCCGGCTCCGGCGGTGGCAGCCTCACGGCCATGCAAGCTCCTCTGCCCGGCCAAGCCCGGGTGCAGACGCCGCGGCAGCAGCACCGCACCCTGGCTTGGCCCGGTCGGGTCGGGTGGTGGGGGAGATTTTCATCGCTTGCAATGCACGGCCCTCTCGGCCCGAACGCAGAGGGGTTTTATGCCCTAGCAGCGTGGCACGGGTAGCGTTAACCGAGTTTGCCGTGGCACTGCTTGAACTTCTTGCCCGAGCCGCAGGGGCAGGGGTCGTTGCGACCGACCTTGTCCAAGGGCCGCACGAAGGGCTGTGCGCGATCCTCGGCGCCTTCGCCGGAGAGCTCTTGCCCATCAGCGTCGGCCTCATAGGCGTCGTGCTGATAGCGGACGTTGCTCAACTCCACGGGCTCCTCGAGGGCTTCGACATCCTCGGCGCCACGGACTTGGACGGTCATGAGCACGCGGGTGACTTCGTCGCGCACGGAGTCGAGCATCTCAGAAAACAGCGCGAAGGCCTCGCGCTTGTACTCCTGTTTGGGGTTCTTCTGCGCGTAGCCGCGCAGGTGGATGCCCTGGCGCAGGTGGTCGAGCGCCGATAGGTGTTCGCGCCAGCGCGTGTCGAGTGTCTGCAGCATCACGGCACGCTCGAACTGGTGCATGGACTCACGCCCCACCTGGGCCACCTTCTCGTCATAGCGAGCGTGCCCTTCTGCCACCACGCGGTTGGCCAGTTCTGCCTCGTCCAAGCCGTCGTCGGCCTTCAGCCATTCCTGCACCGGCGCAACGAGCCCCAGTTCAGCCGTGACCGCCGCCTCCACACCCGGGACGTTCCACTGCTCCTCCACCGTGCCCGCCGGAACGAAACGCGCGATCAGGTCGCGCACGGTCCCCTCGCGCATGTTGCGGATGGTCTCGGAGATGTCCGCGCTCTCCAATAGTTCGTTGCGCTGCTCGTAGATGACCCGCCGCTGGTCGTTGGAAACGTCGTCGTATTCCAGCAGTTGTTTGCGGATGTCGAAGTTGCGCGCTTCCACCTTGCGCTGGGCGTTCTCGATGGCTCGGGTAACCCAGGGATGCTCGATGGCCTCGCCTTCCGGCATTTTTAGGCGGTCCATGATGGAGGCCACCCGGTCCGAGGCAAAGATGCGCAGCAGTGGATCTTCCAGTGACAGGAAGAAACGGCTCGAGCCCGGGTCCCCTTGCCGACCCGCGCGCCCGCGCAATTGGTTGTCCACGCGACGCGACTCGTGCCGCTCCGTTCCGATGATGTGCAATCCACCCGAACCCACGACCTGGTCGTGCAAGGCCTGCCACTGCGCCCGCATCCGCTCGGTCTCCAGGGCCTTTGCGGCCGCATCCCGGGCCTCGTCGGCCTGCATGGCCAGGATGTCCGGTTCGGGGTTACCGCCCAAGACGATGTCGGTCCCGCGGCCAGCCATGTTGGTGGCGATGGTGATCTGCTTCGGCCGCCCCGCTTGGCGGATGATCTCCGCCTCGCGCGCGTGCTGCTTGGCATTCAGAACCTCGTGTTTCAACTTCTCCTTGTCGAGCATCCCGGAGAGCAGTTCCGAGTTCTCGATGGAGGTCGTTCCCACCAGCACCGGCTGACCGCGTTCGAAACAATCGCGAACATCGTTGATCACCGCCTCATAGCGCTCGCGGGAGGTCTTGAAGACCTGGTCCATCCGATCCTGGCGAACCATGGACCGGTGGGGAGAGACCACCACCGTTTCCAGGTTGTAGATCTGCGAAAACTCGTAGGCCTCCGTGTCGGCGGTCCCGGTCATGCCGGCGAGCTTCTTGTACATGCGGAAGTAGTTCTGGAAGGTGATCGAGGCGAGCGTCTGGTTCTCGCGCTGGATCTTCACGCCTTCCTTGGCTTCCACGGCCTGGTGCAGGCCGTCGGACCAACGCCGCCCGGACATGAGGCGGCCCGTGAATTCGTCAACGATGATGACTTCGCCGTTGCTCACCACGTAGTGCTGGTCCTTGTGGTAGAGGGCATGCGCCCGGAGCGCGGCGTAGAGGTGGTGCATGAGGGTGATGTTGTGTGCGTCATAGAGGCTGCTGCCTTCGGCCAGCATGCCCGACTGGCTCAGCAACTCCTCTGCGTGCTCGTGACCGGACTCCGTGAGCAGCACTTGGTGCGCCTTCTCATCGACCGTGAAGTCACCGGGGTCCTCCTCCTTGAGCGCACGCACGAGCTGGGGCACCAGCAAGTTGATGCGCTGGTAGAGTTCGGTGGTATCGTCCGCTTGGCCCGAGATGATGAGCGGGGTGCGTGCCTCGTCGATGAGGATGGAATCCACTTCGTCCACGACGGCGTAGAAGAGCTTGCGCTGCACCCGCTCGGTGGTCTGGTAGACCATGTTGTCGCGCAGGTAATCGAAGCCGAATTCATTGTTCGTGCCGTAGGTAATGTCGGCTGCGTAGGCCACCTGCTTGTCGTCGTGCTCCATGTGGGACAGGTTTACGCCCACGGTGAGTCCCAGGTAGGAATAGAGGCGCCCCATCCACTCCGCGTCACGGCTCGCCAGGTAGTCGTTGACGGTCACCACGTGCACGCCATTGCCGGCCAGCGCGTTGAGATAGGCGGGCAGCGTGGCCACCAGCGTCTTCCCCTCGCCCGTGCGCATCTCGGCGATTTTTCCGTGATGCAGCACCATACCTCCGACGAGTTGGACGTCGAAATGGCGCATGTGGAGCACCCGCGAACTGGCCTCGCGCACAACGGCGAAGGCCTCGGGAAGGATCGCGTCAATGGTTTCGCCGGCGGCCAAGCGGCCCTTCAACAGCGCCGTGCGGCCCTTGAGTTCGGGCTCGGAGAGCGCCTTCATCTGCGGCTCGAGGGCATTGATGGCGCGCACAGTGTGCAGGTAGCGCTTGATCAGACGGTCGTTGCGGCTGCCGAAGATCTTCTTGAGCAGGGTAGCGATCATGGGTCAGAGTTCCTGCAAGCCAGGGTCGTGTAACGCCCCCGGGGACGCCGACACAGCACCTTAAAGCGACGAAAAGGAGGGCAAGGCAGGTGCCCGGG
Organism: Betaproteobacteria bacterium; assembly: GCA_025356655.1. Taxonomy (GTDB): domain Bacteria; phylum Pseudomonadota; class Gammaproteobacteria; order Burkholderiales; family SHXO01; genus SHXO01. The sequence continues at coordinate 17,027 of JANXRW010000016.1, forward strand.
AGCCCCGTGCCCCTTGGAGGGGGAACCCAGCTGGACTACCCGGGAGATCGAAGAAAGCGCGCCGGATTCTGCGCCGCCCCCTTCAATCGGACTTCGAAGTGTAGATGGGCGCCCGTTGAACGGCCGGTGTTTCCGACCTCTGCGATCTTGCTGCCCCGCTGGACGATGTCGCCGACTTTGACCAGCAGTCTGGCGGCATGCCCATACCGGGTGAGCAGTTCGTTCCCGTGGTCCACCTCCACCATATTACCATACTGGGGGTGCAGCCCGGCGAAGACCACCACGCCCCCGGCCGCCGCCAGGATGGGCAGCCCTTCCTGTGCGGTAATGTCCACGCCTTCATGAAAGACGTTCTCGCCGGTAAACGGATCGATGCGCCACCCAAAGTCCGAGGAGCGGAAGCTTCCGGGCACGGGCGCCTGGGTGGGCAAAAACTTGCGCGCAGCGCTGGCCTGGGTCAGGGTGGACTCCAGCACCAGGAGCTTGTCACTGCGGTCCTCGATGTGCGCCCCGAGTCGGTCTAACTGCGAACCCAGATCGTCCAGCGAGAGCGAGCGCGAGGTGGAGGCGGGCACGGGACCACCCTGTCCGGGAGGCCGGTCGAAGAGAAACTCCTGCGGCTTAAAGCCTGCCGAACGGCTCAGCCGCTCGCCTAGGGCATCGATGCGCATGAGCTGGGCCTGCATCTGACCCAGCTTGGTCGCCATGGCATTGAGGCTCTCGTGCAGGTAGGAGCGCGAGCGCTCCGTTTCCTCGGCTTGAAACCGCGCCACGACCGCGCGCCCCCATCCACTGTCGGCATGCAGCACGTAGCGCAGACAAATAGCACTCGCCGCGCAGACCAATGCCACTAGGACCAGCAGGCCACCCGCGATGATGAGCAGGCCTTGGCGCCGCGTCAAAAATAAGGAGCGCGCGCGGCCCGCAAGGCCTGGAAGGAGGATAATCTGCACGTGAGCTCGGTACCCGGTTGAGGTCTGGCTCGTTCGCCAGACGCTGGTTTCAGGAACTTCCAGGGACTGCCCGTGAGTAAGACTCGATCCGCCGCCCAGATCCTTGCAGCCGCGCCCGAACTGCAAGCCCTCGGGCGCTCCACCGCCCGGCTCCAGGAATTGGGCCGCACCCTTGCGCGATTGGTGCCCCCCTCACTCGGGCGCCACAGCCAAGTCGCCTTTGACGGCAGCGGCGGCCTGATCCTCTTCACAGACAATCCCGCCACGGCGTCCCGGCTCCGCCAGATCACCCCACGCCTGCTGACCGGGTTCAGGGAATCGGGCGAGGAGGTTAGCGCAATCCGAATACGGGTGCAAGTTGGGGGGGAGGCGGCCCCAGCCCTGCCGATAAAGGCAAAACTGGGCCCACAGGCGGCCCGCAGCTTGGCCCAACTGGCCGACAACATCAGCCACGAGCCCCTGCGGGCGGCGTTGCGACGACTGCGCGCGCGGGCGACGTCAGATGGCCAAGACGAGGCGTTCGAGGGCGAGTAGGGCGGCGACCAACAACGTCAACAGGAGGCTGTACTTCAGGCACTGGAGGCCGAAGCGCAACCAACGCCGGTCATTGGTCAGTACGAAGGTGACCAAGCTCCCCGCCACAACCGCCAGCGCCAGGAAGCCGTAGAGGCGCAGGGCGATGGCGGTCATGGCGGCGCCGATTCAGCGAAGAGCGGCAGAAAGCCGCTCAGGCATACTGGGCCTGCAAATTGGCGAAGGCCGGCGCATCCTCGGGGACGTTGAAGCTGGCGTACTCCCAGTTCGCCGCCTCCGATAGCAGGCTGCGCAGCAGGAGGTTGTTCAGCGCATGTCCGGACTTGTGCGCGTGGAAGGCACCGATCAACGGGTGACCGAGGAGGTAGAGATCGCCGATTGCGTCGAGGACCTTGTGCTTGACGAACTCGTCCTCGTAACGCAGCCCATCGGAGTTGAGCACCCGGTACTCATCGAGCACTACGGCGTTGTCCAGGCTTCCGCCCAAGCCCAAGCCCTGGGCGCGCATGTTTTCCACGTCCTGCATGAAGCCGAAGGTGCGGGCGCGGGCGATCTCCTTCACGTAAGAGGTGCGCGCAAAGTCAACACCCAGGTGCTGCCGGGAGGCGGAGAACACGGGGTGGGCGAAGTCGATGCTGAATTCGATGCGGAACCCGTTGTAGGGCTCCAAGCGCGCCCAGCGGTCGCCCTGACGGACCTCCACCGCACGCAGGACGCGGATGAAGCGCTTGGGCGCGTCCTGCTCCTCGATCCCCGCTGATTGGATGAGAAACACGAAGGGGCCCGCACTGCCGTCCATGATAGGCACTTCGGCCGAGGTCAGATCCACGTAGGCGTTATCGATACCCAGGCCAGCGAAGGCCGACATCAGGTGTTCGACTGTGGCTACCTTCGCCCCGTCACTCTCCAGGCAGGAGGACAGCCGCGTATCCCCCACGAGCGACGCGTCGGCGCGCACCTCCACGGGTTCTGGCAGGTCCACACGCCGGAACACGATCCCGGTGTTCGGCTGCGCCGGGCGCAGGGTCATGTACACCTTGTTGCCGGTGTGCAGGCCCACGCCGGTGGCGCGTACCAAGTTTTTCAGGCTTCGTTGCTTGATCATCGAGCACCAATGAAATCAACGGTGGGCGGTTGGGGAATCCATCCGTCCTCGCTCACCGAACCCCTCAGTTTACCCGACAACCGCACCCGGGGACTACTCGGGTGCGCCTCGGGGCCTCCATTGGCCCACTTGCGCAGGCTGGGGGCCTCAATCCGCCTGCTTACGCAGGAAAGCGGGGATATCCAGCATCTCCACGCCCGACTGGCGCATCGCTTCGATGGTCGAGTCACGGTTGCGGCGACGCATGACGGCCGGCACGTCGAACTTCTCGTAGTCCAAGATGTCTGCGGCGTGGGGGTCGGTGCCTGTCTTCACCACGGTCAACGGCTTGCCCTGGCTTCGGTTGACCGGGGAACCCAGGCCGGTGGCGACGACGGTGACCCGTAGGTCATCGCCCATGTTCTCGTCGATGACCGTACCCACGATGACTGTGGCGTCCTCGGCGGTAAACGCCCGCACCGTGACCATGACGTCGTTAACCTCCTTCATCTTGAGCCCCATGGTCGCGGTGATGTTCACCAGCACGCCACGCGCGCCCGCCAGATTCACGTCCTCCAACAGGGGGCTCGAAACAGCCTGCTCGGCGGCGGAAGTTGCCCGATGCGGACCTGAGGCGCTGGCCGACCCCATCATGGCCATGCCCATCTCCGACATCACGGTGCGCACGTCGGCAAAGTCGACGTTCACCAGACCGGGGCAGTTGATGACCTCGGCGATCCCCGCCACCGCGCCGTGGAGCACGCTGTTGGCCGCCTTGAAGGCGTCGAGCAGGCTCACATCCTCACCGAGCACGTGCATGAGCTTCTCGTTGGGGATCACGATGAGCGAGTCGACATGGCGGGCCAACGCCTCCAGACCTTCCTGGGCGATGCGCGTGCGCTTGCCCTCGAAAGTGAACGGCTTGGTCACCACGGCCACCGTGAGAATCCCCAACTCCTTGGCAATCTCGGCCACCACCGGGGCAGCACCGGTGCCCGTCCCGCCCCCCATGCCCGCGGTGAGAAACAACATGTCGGCGCCTTCGATCAATTCGATGATGCGCTCCCGGTCCTCCTTTGCCGCCTCTTTCCCCACCTCCGGGTTGGCGCCGGCACCGAGACCCTTGGTCACCGCCGAGCCCAGCTGAAGAATGGTGGGGGCGCGGTTGCGCTTGAGCGCCTGGGCATCGGTATTGGCGCAGATGAACTCCACGCCCTGGACCCCGGCCTCGATCATGTGATCCACGGCGTTTCCACCGCACCCGCCCACGCCGACGACCTTGATGAGCGCATCCTGAGGCTGCGCGTCGACCAGTTCGAATCTTTCAGCCATTTCTTGTCTCCTCGATTTCCCACCGCAAATGAATCACCGCGTCCGGACGGGCGCGCCCCGTCCGCCAACGCCCGCGCTCTAAAAATTCCCCTGCACCCACGTCTTCATCCGTCCCAGAATCTGTTTGAAAGAGGTACCTTGCATGCGCGCGATGCGCGCCCGTTGGTGGTGGGTGTGGGCCGCATAGAGCAGACCCATCACCGTCGAATAGCGAGGATTGCGCACCACCTCGGCGAGCAACCCCTGGTAGGCCGGCGTGCCCAGCCGAACGGGCATGTGGAAAATCTCCTCGCCCAGCTCGACCATGCCTGGCATGGCGCTGCTGCCGCCGGTGATGACGATTCCCGAGGAGAGCAGTTCCTCGAAGCCGCTGCGGCGAAGCTCGGCCTGGATCAGCGTGTAGAGCTCCTCCACCCGGGGTTCGATCACCTCGGCCAGGGTCTGGCGCGAGAGCTGCCGCCCGCCGCGATCCCCCACGCCGGGAACCTCCACGACGTCCTTCGTATCGGCGAGCTCGCGCAGCGCACAACCGAAGCGACGCTTGATCTCCTCGGCCTCCTTAGTGGGGGTACGCAGCGCCATGGCGATATCGTTGGTGATCTGGTCGCCCGCGATGGGTATGACCGCCGTGTGGCGTATGGCACCTTGCGTAAACACGGCAATATCGCTGGTCCCGCCGCCGATATCCACGAGGCACACACCGAGGTCTTTTTCGTCCTCCGAGAGCACTGCCGTGGCCGAGGCCAGGGGCTGCAAGATGAGGTCCTGCACCTCGAGGCCGCAACGGCGAACGCATTTCATGATGTTTTGGGCTGCCGACACCGCACCGGTGACGATGTGCACCTTGACCTCAAGCCGAACCCCGCTCATCCCTAGGGGCTCGCGAACGTCCTCCTGACCGTCGATGATGAATTCCTGGTTGAGGATGTGCAGGATCTGCTGATCGGTGGGGATATTCACCGCGCGCGCCGTATCGATCACGCGCTCGACGTCGGGCTGGCTCACCTCGCGGTCCTTGATCGCCACCATGCCGTGGGAGTTGAAGCTGCGGATGTGGCTACCGGCGATCCCCGTGAACACCTCGCGGATCTTGCAATCGGCCATCAGCTCCGCCTCCTCCAGTGCGCGCTGGATCGCGTGCACGGTGGATTCGATGTTGACCACGACGCCCTTCTTCAAGCCCCTGGAGACATGCGTGCCATAGCCGATCACGTCGAAGCCGCCGTCGGGCTTGAGCTCCGCCACCATGGCCACGATCTTGGAAGTCCCGATGTCGAGACCCACGATCAGGTTCTTGCTCTCCTTGGTCTTGGTCATTAGGATTTTCCCCGTTGTCATTCAAACGTCCCGTGCATTCCAGTGCAGTCCAGGGACGCTCACGGCAAAGCCGTTGGGATAGCGCAGATCGACCCGGTAGGAGCCGGGCGGCAGCCGTGCTAAGGTTGCGGCGAACACGGCTACGAACCGGGCTAGCCGCGGCGCCATCTCCTGACGTCCCAGCGCGAGCACGTAACCGTCATCGAGCTTCATCTCCCAGGCTCCCCGGTCGCTCAGGCGTAGCTCCGCGGGAACGCGGTGCAGGGGTGCCAACAGAGTCAGGAATTCGCCGTGGCGCCGCGCCATCTCGGCCTGGGTGCCGACCGGCCCCAGAAACAGGGGCAGCGCACTCGCGGCGGCCGCGCGGAAGAGCTCCCCCTGGGAGTTCACCAGCGCGTCGTCATGCCAGCGCGCGAGCGCCACGTGCTCCTCGAGTTCCACCTCCAGCCGATCGGGCCAACGTCGGCGCAGGCTGGCGTGACGGACCCAGGGGAGCCTCTCGAAGGCTCGCCGGGTCTGCTCGAGGTCCACGGTGAAGAAATTCCCGCGCAACTGCTCACGAACCAGGCTGCTCACCTGCTCTTGACTGGTATGGCGCACCGGCCCGCTCAGCACCACTTCGCGCAGCGGAAACAGGGGCAGATGCGCAACCACGGAACCCGCGCCCACCAGGGCGAGGGCCGCAGCCAATGCATAGAGCAGGTTGGCCACGAGATTGAGCTGCGCCGGCCTATCCCACACGGGCCTGCTCCAGGATGCGCAAGCTCAGCTGCCCAAAATCCAGCCCCACGGCGCGCGCCGCCATGGGAACCAAGCTGTGGTCGGTCATGCCAGGGACGGTGTTGAGTTCCAGGAGGTAGGGTTCGAGGTCCCGATCGAGCATGAAATCCACGCGCCCCCAGCCGCGGCAGCCCAGAGCCGCGAAGGCTTCCAGGGCGAGCCGCTGCACGCGTGCCTCGGTCGCTGCCGGCAGCCCGCTGGGGATCAAGTAGCGGGTGTCGTTGGCCAGGTATTTGGCCTCGTAGTCATAGAACTCGCGCGGTGTTTCAAGGCGAATGAGCGGCAGCGCTTCCTCGCCCAATATCCCCACGGTCACCTCGGGCCCGGCGATGAACTGCTCGGCGATGACCACCTCGTCATGGGCAAGGGCCTCGCGCAAGGCGGCGGGCAAGTCCTGCTCGCCCTTGACCTTGCTGATGCCGAGGCTCGAGCCCTCGCGGGCCGGCTTGACCATCAGGGGTAAGCCCAGGCGCGCGGCGAGCCCGGCACAATCGGCACCGGGAAGCACACGCTCGAAGCGCGGCGTGGGCAGGCCGGCAGCGCCCCAAATCAGCTTCGAGCGCCACTTGTCCATCGCGAGGGCGCTCGCCGCGACGCCGCTACCCGTATAGGGAATCCCCATCCACTCGAGCACACCCTGAATCGCGCCGTCCTCGCCGAGGCTGCCATGCAGGGCAATGAAAGCGCGCCCGAAACCACGAAGTTCCTCCAGCGGCCGCTGTGCCGGGTCGAAGCCCTCGGCCTCGACGCCAGCACCGCGCAGCGCCTCGAGCACCCGCGCCCCGCTCAGCAGTGAAATCGGGCGCTCGCCCGAGCGGCCGCCCAAAAGCACGGCCACCGGCCTCGGGCTTTGTGGGGAATTGACTGCGCTCACAACGGTGCTCCGATGATGCGCACCTCACGATGCAGGTGCACGCCGAAACGCGCGGCCACCGTCTGTTCTGCCACCACGATGAGTTCCTCGATGTCGGCGGCGCGCGCGCCACCACAGTTGACAATGAAATTCGCGTGCTTGGGCGAGATCTGTGCACCGCCGATGCGTCGCCCCTTCAGGCCTGCCGCCTCGATCAGGCGCGCGGCATGGTCGCCTTGCGGATTGCGGAACACCGAGCCCGCATTGGGTTGGCCCAGGGGCTGGCTGGCCACACGCCGCGCGAGCAGGTCGCGAATCAGTTCACGCCCGGCAACGCCATCGCCGCGCGGGAAATCGAACCAGGCCCCGACGAACCACTCCTCCCCCCCCTCCAACAACTCCACCTGCCGATAGCCGGTGCGGTATTCCTGGGGGGCGCGCTCGCGCAGGGTCCCGGTGCGGCCCACGGTGTGGACTCGGTTCACCACCGCCCAGGTCTCGCCGCCATAGCAGCCCGCGTTCATGGCCAAGGCGCCTCCCACCGTGCCGGGGATCCCCGCCAGGAACTCGCCGCCGCGGGCACCCTGGTTGGCGCTGAAACGGGCGAGCTTAGGGCTCGCCACGCCCGCCTGCGCGTAGATGCGCACCCCCTCGGGGCGCTCCTCCACCGCGCCTAGCACGCTCAACGCCGGATGGGTGAAGATCACCGTCGCGCGCACCCCGCCGTCGCGCACCAGCAGATTGCTTCCCAGGCCTAACAGATAGACGGGCTGTCGCCGGTCCTGCTGCGCCAGAAAGCAGCACAGATCATCGAGGTCCGCCGGGAAATAGGCCCATTGGGCCGGGCCACCCACGCGCCAGCTGGTGTGCCGGTGCATGGGCTCGTCACGGCGCAATTGCCCTTGCAGCAGATCTGCGCGGCCCAGTTCAGACATGTCCATGGATTTCCACCTGCCCGGCTTCGCGCTGCAGCGTGAGCGGCAGCGCCCCGATGGATCCCGCTCCCATTACGACCACCACGTCCCCGTCACGAACGGCAGCGGCTAGGGCTGCCGGCAACTCCGCCACCTTCTCGACGAATACCGGCTCCACCTTCCCTGCCACGCGCACCGCGCGGGCGAGCGCCCGTCCGTCGGCGGCTACGATGGGCGACTCGCCAGCGGGATAGACCTCGGTCAAGATGAGTGCGTCCACCGAGGAGAGCACCCCCACGAAGTCTTCGAACACATCGCGCGTGCGGGTGTAGCGGTGCGGCTGAAACACCAGTAGCAGTCGCCGCCCCGGAAACGCGCCGCGGGCCGCGGACAGTGTCGCGGCCATCTCCACGGGATGGTGGCCGTAGTCATCCACCAGTTCAAAGCTACCGCCCGCGCACGGCAGCGCACCGTAGCGCTCGAAACGCCGCCCCACGCCGCCGAACTGCGACAAGGCGCGCATCATGGCGGCGGGCTCGACGCCCACCTCCAGGCCCACCGCGATGGCCGCCAGCGCGTTCAACACGTTGTGCACCCCGGGTAGGTTGAGTGTCACCGGGAAGGATTGTGGCTCACCGCCCGTACTGCGCAGCGCGTCGCTGCGGATCTGCACGTTGAATCGCATCCGGCCGTGCTCGTGCTCCACATCGACGGCGCGCACGCGTGCCTCCTCGCCCAGCCCGTAGCTGGTCACGGGCTTGGTCACGAGGGGGAGGATGGCGCGCACATTGGGGTCGTCGATGCACAGGATCGCAACACCGTAGAAGGGCAGCCGGTAGGTGAAATCCAGGAACGCCTGGCGCAGCCTGGAGAGGTCGTGCCCGTAGGTCTCCATGTGGTCGGCGTCGATGTTCGTGATGACCGCCAGCACCGGCTGCAGGTGCAGGAAGGAGGCATCGGACTCGTCGGCCTCGACCACGATGAATTCGCCGCGCCCCAGGCGGGCGTTTGAACCGGCCGCCTCGAGGCGGCCGCCGATGACGAACGTGGGGTCGAGGCCCGCCTCGGCCAACACGCTCGCCACCAGGCTCGTAGTGGTTGTCTTACCGTGAGTGCCCGCCACCGCAATCCCCTGGCGCAGCCGCAGGAGTTCCGCGAGCATGAGCGCACGCGGAACTACGGGGATGCGCCGCGCACGGGCGGCCGCCACCTCAGGGTTGTCGGACTTCACCGCCGTGGATACCACCACCACGTCGGCGCCCTCGACGTTGGTCAGCGCGTGGCCAATGAAGATCTGTGCGCCCTGGCTCTCCAACCGCGCCGTGGCCGGCCCCGGCGCAAGGTCCGAGCCGCTGACCCGGTAGCCGAGGTTGAGAAGCACCTCGGCGATGCCGCTCATCCCCACGCCCCCGATGCCCACGAAATGCACCTTCCGCACGCGATGTTTCATGAAGTGGCCCCGCAGCGCTGTCCGGTCATATCACCGCCTCCATGCAGGCGAGTCCGACGCAGCGCACGGCATCGGCCTTCGCTAGAGCCCGCGCCTGCTCGGCCATCCCCAACAGCCGTGTGCGATCGATTTCCCGCAACACCTTGGCCAGCGCCTGCGGCTCCAGTCGTGCCTGCGGTATGAGCAGCGCCGCACCGGCGTCGACGAGTAGTCGGGCGTTCGCGCTCTGGTGGTCGTCGACGGCAAAGGGGAAGGGAACCAACACACTGCCCACGCCCGCACAGGCCAGTTCGGCCACGGTCAGCGCGCCGGCCCGGCAGACCACTAGGTCGGCCTCGCCATAGCCGGCGGCCATGTCGGCGATGAAGGCCACGGCATTCGCCTCGACGCCCGCCTGGGCATAGTTGGCGCGCAGGGTCTCCAGGTGCGCCGCGCCTGCTTGGTGCGTCACCCGGGGCCGCTCGGCCGCGCTCAAAAGCGCCAGGGCGCGCGGCAAGACTTCGTTAAGCGCCTGGGCCCCCAGACTGCCCCCCAGAACAAGCAAGCGCAGCGGCCCCTTGCGACCGAGGAAGCGCTCGCTGGGGGCCGGCAGTGCGGCGATTTCCGCGCGCACCGGGTTGCCGCACCAGGTCGACCCCGGCAGCGCCGCCGGAAACCCCGAGAGCACCCGGGTCGCCAGCCGGGCGAGCAGCCGATTGGCCAATCCAGCGACCGCATTCTGTTCATGCAGCACCAGCGGGGTGCGCGTGAGCCAAGCGACGACGCCCGCCGGAAAGGACACGTAGCCGCCCATACCCAGAACCACGTCGGGGCGCACGCGCGCCATTAACCGGGCGCTCTGCAGGGCCGCGCGTAGCAGCGTAGCGGGCAGCGCCAGCCAGCGCCCGAGGCCCTTGCCGCGAACCCCGCGGAAGCGAATCGAGTGCAAGGTGATCCCCGCTGCCGGTACGAGCCGGGTCTCCAAGCCTTGCTCCCCGCCCAGCCAGGCCACGTTCCAGCCCTCACCGCGCAGCCACTGGGCAACGGCGAGTCCAGGGAAGACGTGCCCGCCCGTGCCACCGGCCAGCACCAGCAGGGTGGGCGCAGCGCGCAACCCGTGCTCCTGGCCCGTGGCGCTCACGACAATTTCCCCTGCATCAATTGGCGCGACTCCCAGTCCACTCGCAGCAGGAGCGCCAGGGCGCCGCAGTTGGCCAGGAGACCGCTACCGCCAAAACTCAACAGCGGCAGGGTCAGTCCCTTGGTCGGCAGCAGCCCCAGGTTCACACCCATGTTGATGATGGACTGGACACCGAACCACAGCCCGATACCCTGGGCCACCAGGGCGCTGAAGTAGCGTTCCAGGCGCGCGGCCTGGGCACCGATGGCGAAGGCTCTGACCACCAGGCCAGCAAAGAGTAGAACCACGACCGCCACGCCGACGAAGCCGAGCTCCTCGCCGATCACTGCCAGTAGAAAGTCGGTGTGCGCCTCCGGGAGATAGAAGAGCTTCTCCACGCTGCCGCCCAGTCCGACGCCCAGCCAGTCGCCGCGCCCAAAGGCGAGCAGCGCGTGGCAAAGCTGGTAGCTCTTGCCGTACTGATCCTCCCAGGGATGCATGAATCCGAGGACGCGTTGCATGCGGTAGGGGGCGGTGACGATGACCACGACGAAGCCCGCGGCCAGTAGCACGAGGAGGCCGGCGAAGAGGCGCCAGTTCATCCCCCCCAAAAAGAGCACGCCCATCGCGATGGCGCATACGACGGCGAAGGCGCCGAAGTCGGGTTCGCGCAGGAGCAGCCCCCCCACCAGCAACATGACACTCAGCATGGGGAGGAAGCCGCGCTTGAAGCTATGCATCCACGCGGCCTTGCGCACGGTGTAGTCGGCGGCGTAGAGCACGGCGAAGAGTTTCATGAACTCCGAGGGCTGCAAATTGGCGCTCACCAGCGGCAGCCAGCGCCGGCTGCCGTTGACCTCGCGCCCGACGCCGGGGATCAGCACGGCGAAGAGCAGGACCACGCCACCGATAAACAAATAGGGCGCGGCCTCCTGCCAGGCGCGCATGGGCAACTGGTAGACCATCCACCCGGCGGCTAGGCTGATCACCAGGAACAGCGTGTGGCGGATAAGGAAAAACACGCTCTGGTGGTTGCTATAGCGACCGCCCTCCGCGATGGCGATGGATGCGGAATAGACCATCACTACGCCGACAGCGAGCAGCAGGAGCGTGGCCCAGGTCACGACCGGATCGTGGGGGTACATCGCCGCGGGGCGCAGGGCTGCCGCCTGGGGCGTCACGACGCGACCTTCAGGGCGGCGACCGCGCTGGCAAAAACCTGCGCCCGGTGTTCGTAGTTGCGGAACATGTCGAAGCTCGCGCAGGCGGGCGACAGCATCACGCAATCGCCCGCCTGCGCTTGCTCGAAGGCCAGGGCCACGGCGGCGGGTAGGCTTGGCGCGCGCCACAAGGGCACGCCGGTGGGGGCGAGTTCCCGGCCGATGGCCTCACCATCGCGCCCGATGAGGACCACGGCGCGCGCGTGGTGGGCTACGGCAGGAGCAAGCGGGGAGAAGTCCTGCCCCTTCCCGTCGCCCCCGGCAATGAGTACCACCGGCGCACCTAAGCCCTCCAGGGCAGCCACGGTCGCCCCCACGTTGGTGCCCTTCGAGTCGTCGTAGAAATCGACACCACCGATGCGGGCGATATGCTGGACGCGGTGCGCAAGACCGGTGAAGCTGCCCAGCGCCGCGTCCATGGCGGCGGCGCTCACGTTCAAGCAACGGGTCAGAGCCATGGCGGCCAGGGCATTGGCGCGATTGTGGCTACCCGCCACCTGCAGCCGGCGGGCAGCGACCAATGGCTCGCCTGCCTGGGCGAGCCAGTCTTCGCCGCCGCCGGGCAGGATGCCAAAGTCGTGGGCGCCCGACGGCGCGTCTAACCCAAACGTCGTGACCGCGCGGCCGGCGAGCGCCATGCCCAGGCTGAGCGGGTCCTGCCGATTCAGCACCTGCACGCCGCGCCCGCGGAAGATGCGCGCCTTCGCGGCTGCGTAGGCCGGCATCCCCGCATAACGGTCCAAGTGGTCCTGGGATAGATTCAGACAGGCTGCCGCCCGCGCATCCAGGGAGAAGGTGCTCTCCAGTTGGAAACTCGAAAGCTCGAGCACAAAGACCGGATTGCGCGTGCCGCCCTCGAGGATCGCCTGCAGGGCGTCCAGCACCGGCAAGCCGATGTTACCGGCCACCACGGTAGGCAGGCCCGCGGCGCGGCAGATCGCGCCCGTCATCTCGGTGACCGTGCTCTTTCCGTTGGAACCGGTGATGGCGAGCACCCGGGCCGCGACGAGGGACGGCAGCGCACGGGCGAACAATTCAATGTCGCCTACCAAGGGCACACCCCGCGCGAGCGCGGGGGCGAAGGCGGGTTCGGTGCGCGGGACGCCCGGGCTCAGTGCGATCAAGTCTGCCCCTGTGAACCAGGTGGCCTCGAAGGCACCGGTGCGCAGCGGGACGCCGGGCAGTTCCTCCCGCAGTTGGCCGGCGCAGGGCGGCTCCGCCCGGCTGTCGGCCACCTGCACCCGTGCCCCGCGGCGGTGCAGCCAGCGTGCCATGGACAGGCCGCTGGGTCCCAGCCCCGCCACCACCGCGGCGATGCCCTCGAGCGATCGGTCCATGTCAGCGCAGCTTCAAGGTGGAAAGCCCGCCCAGGACGAGCATCATGGTGATGATCCAGAAGCGAACCACTACCTGGTTTTCTTTCCAGCCCTTGAGCTCGTAGTGATGATGCAGGGGGGCCATGCGGAAGATTCGCCTGCCGGTGAGCTTGAAGGAAGCGACCTGCAGCATCACCGACAGCGTCTCCACCACGAAGACGCCGCCCATCACAAAAAACACGATCTCCTGGCGCACGATGACCGCTACGCTGCCAAGCGCCGCCCCCAGCGCCAGGGCGCCCACGTCGCCCATGAAAACCTCGGCGGGGTAGGCATTGAACCAGAGGAAGCCCAACCCGGCTCCCGCCATGGAGGCACAGAAGACGGTCAGTTCCCCGGCACCGGGGATGTGCGGGAAACCCAGGTAACGCGAGAACACCGCATGGCCGGCGACATAGGCGAAGACCCCCAGGGCGCTGCCCACCATGACCGTGGGCATGATGGCCAGGCCATCGAGCCCGTCGGTGAGGTTCACCGCGTTGCTACTGCCCACGATGACAAAATAGGTCATCGCGATGAACCCCCAGACACCCAGCGGGTAGGCCACGTGCTTGAAGAAGGGCACGATGAACTCTGTCTGCGCGGGCAGGCTGGAGCTGAACGCGAGGAAGACGGCGGCCCCTAGCCCGATGACGGACTGCCAAAAGAACTTCTGCCGCGCGGGAAGGCCCTTCGGATCGCGGTTCACGACCTTCTTGTAGTCGTCCACCAAGCCGATCAGCCCAAAGCCCAGCGTCACGGAGACCACCACCCAGATGAACCGGTTGCTCAGGTCGCCCCAGAGCACGGTGGCGGCGGTGATGGAAACGAGGATCAGGGCCCCGCCCATGGTGGGCGTACCCGCCTTCTTCAGGTGAGTCTGTGGTCCGTCATCGCGCACCGCCTGCCCCACCTTGTAGGCGGTGAGCTTGCGGATCATCAGAGGCCCCACCAGGAAACTGATGGCCAGCGACGTCAAGGTGGCCAGCACGGCGCGCAGCGTGATGTAGTTGAAGACGTTGAAGGTGCGAACTTCCTGGCCAAGCCATTGGGTCAGCAGCAGCAGCATGGTCAGTGTCCTTGTTCGCCAGCGATGTCAGTGGCAAGCGCCTGGGCTACCCGGTCCATGGCCATGAAGCGCGAGCCCTTGACGAGTACCGCGCAGTCCGGCCCGAGCATCGGGCGAAGGTTTTCCAGCAGTGTCACTACATCGCTGCTGTGGCGCCCCCCGCGCCCGAAAGCCGCGCAGGCATGGGCGCTCAGGGGACCAATGCCCAAAAGCGCATCCAAACCGGCGGCGCGGGCCTGTGCGCCGGCCTCTGCGTGCAAGCTCGGCGCGCCGTCGCCTAATTCGCCCATGTCGCCCAAGACCAAGATGCGGCGCGCGCTGGGCTGCGCGGCCAGGGTCTGGATGGCTGCGCGCAGCGAGTCCGGGCTCGCGTTGTAGCTATCGTCGAGCAGCAGGCCACCGCCACGCAGCGGCCGAGGCTGCATGCGCCCGGGCACTGCGCGCACTTGACTGAGCCCCGCGCACACGTGCTCGGCATCGATGCCCAGCGCCCAGGCCGTGGCAGCAGCCGCCAAGGCATTGCGGGCGTTGTGTTCGCCGGGCAGCGGCACGATCGCCTCATAGGAACCGTCTGGCACCTGCACCTGTAGCAGGACGCTCAGCCCGCGTGGCTCCCAGCGCCCTTGGACCTCGGCCGGACCGGTGAAGCCGAAGCTCACCACGCGGCGCCCCTGGTTCAAATCCATCCACAGGGGCGCGAAGCGGTCGTCCGCGTTGACCAGCGCGACGCCCTCCGTGGCCAATCCTTCGTAGATCTCCGCCTTGGCCGCGGCGATGGCCTCGCGCGAGCCCAACTGCCCGAGATGGGCCACGCCCGCGTTGTTGACGAGCGCGATCCCGGGCTGCGCGAGCCGAGTAAGCGCGCGTAGCTCGCCGGCGTGGTTCATGCCCATTTCCACCACGGCGGCCCGGTGCGGCTCGCGCAACCGCAGCAGCGTGAGCGGCACCCCGATAGAGTTGTTGAGGTTCCCCGACGTCGCCAGGACCTTGCCCATCCCGTGCTTGGCCTCGAGGATGGCGCGCAGCATCTCCTTCACCGTGGTCTTGCCATTGCTGCCGGTCACCGCGATCACCGGAATCACGAAACGGCGGCGCCAGCCATAGGCCAGATTGCCCAAGCCCTGCAGCGTGTCCTCGGCGACGAGCAAGGGCAGATCCGCAAATCCCGCCGCGTGCGCGGCCTGCACCAGCGCCCCTGCGGCGCCGGCGGCCAGGGCCTGCCGCACGAAGCCATGCCCGTCGAAGCGTGGCCCCTGCAGCGCCACGAATAGGTCCCCGGCAGTCAACGTTCGGCTGTCGGTGCACACGCCGATGAAGGTCGCGTTGGGTCCGCTGCGCGCACTCCTCGCCAGGGCGGCGGCGGCGTCGAGATCAAGCATGATCCGGCCCCTCGCGGAGCGCCGCGCGGGCAACGAACGCGTCGTCGAAGCCAAAGCGCTCCCCGGCGATCTCCTGATAGGTCTCATGGCCCTTGCCGGCGACCAGAACCAGGTCCGCCGGGGCGGCGTCGCGCACCGCGAGACCGATGGCAGTCCGCCGATCCGGCTCGACCAGCGCGGCGGGGCCGGCACCAGCACGGATCGCGCTGATGATCTGGAGCGGGTCCTCGCCGCGCGGGTTGTCGCTGGTCAGAATCACGCGATGCGCCAGACGGGCGGCGATGGCCCCCATCATAGGACGCTTGCCCGCATCGCGCTCGCCTCCGCAACCGAACACGCAATGCAGGCGAGCGCCATCGGGAAGAACCTCGCGCAGGGTCTCGAGGACTTTCTCCAGGGCATCAGGCGTGTGGGCGTAGTCCACCACCACCAGCGGTCGCCCCGGCGCGTCGAGCCGCTGCAATCGGCCGGGGACCGACTCCACAGTCTCCAGGGCCGAAACAGCGCTGCGCAAATCGACGCCCGCCAGGAGGAGCACGCCGAGAACGCCCAGCAGGTTCTGCGCGTTGAACGCGCCCAGCAGCCGGGTTTCCAGGCGAGCGCCACCCCAGGGAGTGGTGACCTCCAGGCACAGCCCGTCCCGCGAGCGACGCAGGATCCGCCCCCGGATATCGCCGGCGGTGAGTCCGTAGCTAAGCAACCGCAAGGGCGTAGGAGCTAGATCGCGCAGGAGTTCCATGCCAAAGGGATCATCCTGGTTGAGCACCGCCGCCTCCATGCCGGGCAGCCGAAATAGCCGGGCCTTGGCCGCGCCGTAGGCCGACATGTCGCCGTGATAATCCAGATGATCGCGGGACAGGTTGGTGAACAGGCCCACGCGAAAACGCACCCCGTTCACGCGCCCCTGATCAAGCGCATGGGAGGAGACCTCCACGGCGGACACCTGCACCGACTCGCGCACCTGGGTGTCGAGTTCGCGCTGCAGGCTCACCGGGTCCGGTGTGGTCTGCAGCGCCTGGCGCAGTTGGCCGGGGCGGCCGCTGCCCAGCGTACCGACCACCGCCGCCGGCCGGCCAAGGCCCGCGAAGCACTGGGCAATCCAGTGCGAGCAACTCGTCTTGCCGTTGGTACCGGTGACACCGGCCACCCAGAGCTTGTGGGAAGGATTTCCGAAGGCCTGGGCCGCCACCGGCCCCGCCTGCTCCCGCAGGCCCAGGACCGGCGCGTTGGGCACTGACCAGCGGCCATCCCAAGCGAACTCGCGGCTCTCCCAGAGCACCCCTGCGGCTCCCGCGGCCAGTGCCTGGGGGATGTAATCGCGGCCGTCAACGCGCTCGCCCGGATAGGCAAGGAAGACCTCGCCCGGTGCAAGGCGCCGGCTGTCGATGGCCGGAACCCGCCCACCGAGGCCGAGCGCGTCAAGCGCCGCCAAGGCTGGCACGGGAGGGGATTCCAGTCGTGTGGATTCCACGGCTCAGACGTCCTCACCCACATCGGGTAACCCCTCCAGGGGGGAGAGGCCGGTGTTGGGCGCGTCGGGAGGCACCGCCAACAGCCGCAGCGCCTCGCCCATGACGCGTGAGAACACCGGTGCGGCAACCGTACCGCCGTAGTAGGCACCACCCGCGGGCTCGTCGATCATCACCGCGACCAGCAGCCGGGCATTGGATGCCGGCGCCAAGCCCACGAAGGAGGAAACGTAGTGGTCCCGCGAATAGCTGCGGCCCTCGAGCTTGTGCGCGGTTCCGGTCTTGCCCGCGACCCGGTAGCCGGCCACCTGGGCGCGGATCGCCGTGCCCCCCGGCTGCACCACCATCTCGAGCATCTGCCGCACCGCCAGGGCCACGCGCGGCTCGAGGACTCGCTCCGCTGTCGGGGGCACCTCACGGCGAAGCAGGGTGATGGAGCGCAATTCGCCATCGGTGGCAAAGACCGTGTAGGCGCGGGCCAGTTGCAACAGGCTCGCCGATATCCCGTGGCCGTAAGCCATGGTTGCCTGCTCGATGGGCTGCCAGGAAGCATAGGGGCGAAGCCGTCCAGAGACCTCGCCGGGGAAGCCCGAATGCGGCTGGTGGCCAAAACCCGCCGCCGAGAGGGTATTCCACAGGGTCTGCGCCGGCAGCGCGAGAGCGATTTTGGCAGCACCCACGTTGGAGGACTTCTGGATGACCTGCGCCACGGTCAGAGCGCCCTCGGCGTGGGCATCATGGATGGTTGCATCGCCCACGCGCAGAACCCCGGGCGCGGTCTGGATGATCGTGTCGGGTCGCACCACCCCGGCCGTGAGCGCCGAGGCGACGGTGAAGGGCTTCATGGTGGAGCCCGGCTCGAAGAGATCGGTCACCGCGCGGTTGCGCGAGCGTTGCGGATCGAGGGTACTGCGATTGTTCGGGTTGTAGGCAGGGAGGTTGGCCAGCGCCAGGATCTCCCCCGTGCGCACGTCGAGCATCACCAGCCCGCCCGCCTTCGCATGGTGCTCCAACACGGCCGCGCGCAACTCCCGGTAGGCGAGGTACTGAAGTTTGCGATCGACGCTGAGCGCGATGTCGCGCCCATCCGCCGGAGCCGTGATGCCGACCACATCCTCCACCACCCGGCCCCGCCGGTCCTGGATCACGCGCCGGCTGCCAGGGTGACCCGCGAGCTGCTCCTGGAAGGCCAATTCCATGCCCTCGCGGCCGACGTCGTCGATGTCAGTGAAGCCCAAGACGTGGGCCATCACCTCGCCCTCGGGGTAATAGCGCCGGTACTCGCGCCGCAAGCCGACGCCCTGGAGGCCCATGTGCACCACCTGGGCCGCCACATCGGGCGGGAGGTGGCGTTTCAGATAGACGAATTCACTGGTCTTGTCGGCCAGCTTGCGCGCGAGCGTCGGGTCGTCGAGACCTAGGAGGCTCGCCAAGTGGTGCTGCTCGGCGGCGCTCAGGTTCGCTTTGACCGGGCTGGCATAGACGGATTCCATGGGTGTGCTGATGGCAAGCGGCTCGCCGTAGCGGTCGGTGATCATGCCCCGGTGGGCGGGCAATTCCAGCACCCGCAAAACGACCTTCTGGCCCCTTGCCTGCAAATCCTCGTGCTTGAGCACCTGGAGGTAGAGCGCCCGGCCGCCAAGCGTCATGAACCCACAGAGAACCATTCCGAGCAGCACCCGTGCACGGGCCTCGGGCAGGCGTAGCGAGAGGGCCGGGTTGGCGGCGGGGTTCACGGCAGTTGGGGCGGCGGCGTGGTGGGGACTAGGCGCAGGCGACTAGGCGGGGGCAAGCGCATGTGCAGATACCCCGCGGCGATGGTCTCGATGCGCGAGTGCATGGCCCAGGTGCTTTGTTCCAACTGCAACTGGCCCCATTCCACTTCCAACTGCTTGGCCGCCTCCTGCTCGTGCTCCAGTTCCATGAAGCGCTTGCGCGCCTGGTGCTGGCTGGTGACGAGGCCCAGGCTGGAGATCAACAGGATGGCTAGCAGGAACAGGTTCAGACGCATGGTCAGAACGCCAGCCGCTCGGCCACGCGCAGGCTGGCGCTGCGCGCCCGCGGGTTGACCCCCACCTCCTGGGAACTCGCGCGGACCGCGCGCCCCACCAAGCGCATCGCGGGCGGACGGCGGTCGGCTTCGCGGATGGCCATGCGTGCGGGCACGGGCTCCGGCAGCGACTGCTCACGCAGGTAGCGCTTCACGATGCGGTCCTCGAGCGAGTGGAAACTGATCACCGCTAGGCGTCCGCCGACACGCAGCGCCGCCAAGCACTGCGGCAGGACTAGCGAAAGCTCCTCAAGCTCCTGATTGAGGAAAATCCGTAGAGCCTGGAATGTTCTCGTCGCCGGATCCTGGCCAGGCTCGCGCGTGCGGACGGCGCTCGCCACGATCTGGGCAAGTTGTCGCGTGCCGACAAGGGCGCTGTGTGTGCGAGCCGCAACAATCGCTCTTGCAATCTGTTTAGCAAACCGTTCTTCGCCATAGGCCCAGATAACCTCCCCGATCTCTTCCTGCGATGCCGCGCTCAGCCACTGCGCTGCCGTGAGGCCGCGAGTGGTGTCCATCCGCATGTCGAGCGGCCCCTCCTGACGAAAGCTGAAGCCTCGCCCGGCCGTATCGATCTGCGGCGAGGACACGCCCAGATCCAGCAGTACACCATCGACGGGAAAAACGCCCGCCCGCTCCAGCACTTGCGTGAGTTCGCCAAACCTTGCGTGGTGGGCCTCGAAACGGGGGTCCCCGATCTGCAGCGCACTGGCGATGGCCTCCGGGTCCCGGTCGAACGCGAGCAGGCGCCCGCCCGGGCCGAGGCGATCGAGGATCGCCCGGCTGTGCCCACCCCGACCGAAGGTGCAATCCACATAGACTCCCTGCTCCCGCACGGCGAGCCCCTCAAGCACCTCACCGAGCAGCACCGGCTGATGCGTGGCGCCGCTCAGAGTGAGAACCCCTCCAGTTCCTTCGGAATCCCATCGGCATTCAAGCTGATGGAGCGCTCTAACTGCACTTCCCACTTCTTCAGGTCCCACAATTCCAAACGCGTGCCCTGCCCCACCAAGCACACGTCCTTATCCAGGCCGGCAAAGCGGCGCGGCCAAGCAGGCACCAACATGCGGCCGACGGAGTCGAGTTCCACGTCACTGGCCATCCCCACCAGCAGGCGCTGCAGGTCACGCACCTGGGGCAGGAGGTTGGGTAGGTTCATCACCTTTTGCTGGATAGGTTCCCAGTCGCCCGCCGCGTAGATATGCAGGCACAACGCCGAGTCAGCCGTGACCACCAGCGCGCCGCCCGAGCGCGCCTGCAACTCGTCGCGGAAGCGCGCTGGGATGGCCAGCCGACCCTTGCCGTCCAGGCTTAGCGCAGTGACGCCTCGAAACACCCTTTTCCCCATCCCGGGCCCGGTACTGTCCTACCGCACCGATTGCCCCCAAAAATCCACATAGACCCACTCAACTCCACTCCGACCCACTTTTCACCACTATATGGAAAAGCCCATGATGGGTCAAGGGCGCAGACGGAGAATTCGCCATTGCGACAAACACTTACGAGGGGATGGGTAGAAAGTAAAATGAACGGAGAATACCTCCATGCAAAACATAGAGATATTCTCCAAAGCTGAGAAAATACTTGAAGTACTGCGGGTATTCCCTCGACTGGCGAGGGAGTACCCGAGGGGAAGGAGTGAAGCTGGCCTATAAGCCGGGTTCTGTTCAGAGGCAAGCCTCTGCGGCAGTCATTCCTCTGGGCCGGCGGTTACCCGACGGCTCAAGCAACCTACCCGGGAGCAGCGCGAGCCACGCTATTGCTCCCCTATTTGGTCTTGCTCCGGATGGGGTTTTGCGTGCCGTACGTGTTACCACGTACGCGGTGGGCTCTTACCCGCAGTCCGGTTGCCCGAACCGCCACAGACTTTGGTGTGCTGTGCGCCTTTTCAACCTTACCTGAGCCGCCACCTTGCGGTGAACGGCCATCGGCGGTGTGTTTTCTGTGCCACTTTCCATCGCCTCACGACGCCCGGCTGTTAGCCGGCATCCCGCCCTATGGAGCCCGGACTTTCCTCCACGGCCTATTGCCCGCAGCGACTGCCCGGCCAGCTTCGAGGCGTATGTTAGCACCCGCCGGGGGCAGCCGGTGCGGTTGTTTCAAGCCGCCAAGCCACTTTCCCACCGGCGCGCAAAGGCACGAGGGCGTCGGCCCCGTAGTCGAGCAAGGCCGGAACCTCCACCGCTTGGCGGCGCAGTGCCACGCGCCCGCTGTTGCGCGGCAAGCCGTAGAAATCCGCTCCGTGCCAGCTGGCGAAGCCCTCCAGGCGTGCTAGGGCGCCAACCTCGTCAAAGGCCTCGGCGTAGAGTTCCAGCGCGGTGTGAGCGGTGTACGCTCCGGCGCAACCGCAGTCGGTCTCCTTGGTGTGGCGGGCGTGCGGAGCGCTGTCGGTGCCCAGAAAGAAACGCGAGCCGCCCGAGGCAATGGCTTCGAGCAGCGCCTGCCGGTGGGCCTCGCGCTTGAGCACGGGCAAACAGTAGTGATGGGGTCGCAACCCGCCCTGGAACAAGGCGTTGCGGTTGAGCAGCAAGTGATGTGCGGTGATGGTGGCCGCAAGCGTGGGTGGCCCGCGGCGCACGAACGCCACCGCCTCGCGCGTGGTGATGTGCTCCAGGACCACCTTCAACGCCGGCAAGCGCTCGAGGAGCCGCGTCGCCGTTCCTTCCAAGAACACGCGTTCCCGGTCGAACACATCCACCGCCGGGTCGGTTACTTCCCCGTGTACCAACAGCGGCAGGCCGAGTTCAGCCATGGCCTCGAGCGAGGGCAGGCAGCGCCAGATGTCGGCGACGCCGAATTCGGAGTTGGTCGTGGCCCCGGCGGGGTAGTACTTCAGGGCATGCACGAAGCCGCTCTCGCGGGCCTGGCTGATCGTTTGGGGGGTCGTCCGCTCGGTCAGGTAAAGCGTCATCAGCGGCTCGAAAGCGCAGCCCGGGGGACGCGCGGCGAGAATGCGTGCACGGTACTCGCTGGCGGCTTGGACCGTGGTCACCGGCGGCTTCAGGTTGGGCATGACGATGGCGCGGGCGAATTGCCGCGCCGTGTCGGGAAGCACCGCGGCGAGCGCGTCGCCATCGCGCAGGTGCAGGTGCCAGTCATCGGGGGTAGCGAGCGTCAGATAGTCCATGTGCCGATGTTACCGCCAGCAGCGGTGCAGGCAAAGCACCCCGCCCGGCCAATCCGGCTAGCGCTGCCCTTTCCCCATAAGGCTCACGAATCCTCCTCGGGATGCCGCAGGGCGTAGCCCACATCGCCTGGAGGTCGATGTAGCCGTGCCGCATCACTTGGTGCCCGGGCGGTGGATCGTTGCTCCGGCCCAGGTAGCCGGCTGCGGGCCAAACGCTCGCGCAAGTGCCCCACCACCCGCAGGCGCACGAGCAGGTGGAACGGTCGCACGATGTACCCCAGGAAATCCACACCGTCGCTCAACAACTGCATCCGCTCCCGGCGCGGGTTCAGCCGAAGGGCCAGGTGCTCGTCCAGGAAGGCCTCGATCGCCGCCTTCCAGGCTTGCAGTTCCTCGGGAGCGCGGGCGAGCAGCACGAAATCGTCGCAGTAGCGCAGGTGCTGACAGC
>JANXRW010000067.1 GCA_025356655.1 Betaproteobacteria bacterium
GGCCTTGCGGTCCCCCACTTTGCTCCTCAGAGATCATGCGGTATTAGCCTACCTTTCGGTAGGTTATCCCCCACTCAAGGATACGTTCCGATGTATTACTCACCCGTTCGCCACTCGCCACCAGGGTTGCCCCCGTGCTGCCGTTCGACTTGCATGTGTAAAGCATGCCGCCAGCGTTCAATCTGAGCCAGGATCAAACTCTTCAGTTTAATCTCTGCTCCGCAATTACCTGTCGGTCTACGTCGGTGGATAAATTCACCAGCGCTTTCCAACTTGTTTTCGCGGGCACTTCCGATAATTCAAAACTCATGGCGCACCCACGTCTTTCGCACGTTCTCACAGAACTTTCGTCCCGCAATTCCGTAGCGAAATCAGTAAGGCTGCCCGGAAGCGCCCACACCTATCGGCTGTTCAAATTTTTAAAGAGCAACTGTGCTCGACGCTTTGGGCTCGCTTCGCTTACAGAGCCAGGGTAGGTCACCTGGGTCAGCTTGCGCCTGCTTGCGACCGCTGCGTCGTCGCAGCAGAGTCCAGCACTATACAGTCCGTCCCCAGGCCCGTCAACACCCCTAGGCCGAATTAAGCGTCTTCGCCCCTGCCTGATTCACTTTTGGTCTTGTTTTTATAGCCTTTTCTACCTTACCTAATTCAATGCCCGTGCGCTGGCGCCTTGAGCAAATCGAGCGGCAGCCCCACATAATTTTCCGCCAAGCTGGTGGCTGCGGCCCGGGAACACGCTACGTAACGGAGCTGGGAGAGTTGCAACCGCGTGGAGAAGTCGTCCTCCCCTGGAAAGCGGTGCAGCATGGACGTCATCCACCAAGAAAAATGCTCCGCGCGCCAGACCCGCTGCAGGCAGGTTGCCGAGTAGGCGTTGAGCAAATCCTCTCCCCCCTCCTCGAACCACGCTCCCAGTGCGCGCGCTAGCACTTGCACGTCGGCGGCGGCTAGGTTGAGCCCCTTGGCACCGGTGGGAGGGACGATGTGCGCCGAATCGCCTGCCAGGAAGAGCCGGCCGTAGCGCATGGGCTCGCAAACGAAGCTGCGCATCCCGATGATGTTCTTTTGCAGAACGGGGCCCTCGGCCAGCGACCAGCCATCGATCGCAAGCCGGGTGTGCAGTTCGTCCCAGACACGTGCGTCGGGCCACTCTTGCAGCGGATCGGCGGGATCGCATTGCACATACAGCCGCTGCAGCTCCGGGGAGCGCGTGCTCAGCAGAGAGAATCCCCGCTCGTGATAGGCATAAATGAGTTCCGGAGACGACGGCGGTGCCTCCACGAGCACCCCGAGCCAACCGAAGGGGTAACTGCGCACATATTCCTTGCGCTGCTCGGGCGGGATGGCCTGCCGCGAGACGCCGTGGAACCCGTCGCAACCGGCAACGAAATCGCAGGACATCTCTACCCGCTCCCCGCCGCGGTTAAAGACGATGCGAGGCCGCGGGCCGTCGAGCGCCGCGAGTTCCACCTGAGTGACGCCGAAGTGGATCTGGGCGCCACGGGCCAACCGGGCCGCGACGAGGTCCTTGATGACCTCATGCTGTGCGTACACCGTGATCTCCTTGCCGCCAGTGAGTTCGTGCAGATCAATCCGATGGCTTTCGCCGCCAAAGCGGAGTTCGAACCCGCGGTGCACAAAACCCTCCTGCAACATGCGCGCGCCAAGGCCACTGGCCTTAAGGAGGTCCACGGTCCCCTGCTCCAACACGCCGGCCCGGATCGTAGTCTCGATCTGCTCGCGGCTGCGCGACTCCAACACGACCGAGTCGATGCCCCGCAGATGAAGCAAGTGCGCCAGTAATAACCCAGCCGGCCCAGCCCCAACAATGCCCACCTGCGTGCGCATGGTCTTACTCATTGCTGCCTTCTCCCCCATTCTTCCGACGCCATCAGGCCGCTTGCGCCCGCCCATCGGATACTAGTGTAACGCCCCGCCCCCCGGCTTGACGCTGCTGGCCCTGCCGCCTAGTATTCCCCGCCACGGGGCGCGGCCCGCAAGTCGCGCGACCCAGGGAGAGGCCCAATGAGCAAGACCGCCGGATTCAGGCGTCCCATGGTGGGGACGCAACCCGACTACCTGAGCCCAGGCTATGGCTCATCGCGGCTGCGCTCGCCCACCCGTCCACTGGTGCTGTTGCTGCACAGGGAAAGCGAGACCACGGGTCCGCTATTCGGAGCGGATTTGCTCGGTCCGAGTGATTCGGACCTCACGGGCCAGCATGCGGGGGAGCCCCTTGGGGCGCGCATCCTGGTGAGCGGGCGAGTGCTCGACGAGAATGCCCGTCCCGTCGTGGGCGCCCTAGTGGAACTCTGGCAAGCGAACTCTGCTGGGCGCTACGCCCATGCCGGAGATAGCCACGAAGCCCCGCTGGACCCAAACTTCACCGGCTGTGGACGGGTGCTCACGGACGAACGCGGCGGCTATCGCTTCACCACCATCCGCCCGGGCGAGTACCCCTGGCGCAACCACTACAATGCGTGGCGCCCCGCGCATATCCACTTCTCGGTCTTCGGGCCGGCCTTTGCCACGCGCCTAGTGACTCAGATGTACTTCCCCGGCGATCCCCTGCTGCCCTGGGATCCCATCTTCAACTGCGTGCCCGACGAGAAGGCCCGTGCACGCTTGGTCGCTCAGTTCGATTGGGAGTGCACACTGCCCGGCAGAGCAATGGGGTATCGCTTCGATATCGTTCTGCGCGGCCGCGAGGCAACGCCGCTGCAGCCCGCCGCAGGAGGCCGTTCGTGAGCTTGCTGATGACCACGTCGCAAACGGTCGGCCCCTTTTC
Organism: Betaproteobacteria bacterium; assembly: GCA_025356655.1. Lineage (GTDB taxonomy): Bacteria > Pseudomonadota > Gammaproteobacteria > Burkholderiales > SHXO01 > SHXO01. The sequence continues at coordinate 2,789 of JANXRW010000067.1, forward strand.
CCGCATCGGTCTGCAGTGGCTCTACCGTGATCGCCTTTTCGCCGACGGCACGCGGGGCGTGGCCCGTCGGGTGAGCGGTCGGATCCTCGATGGCGAAGGGCGCGGCGTCGATGGTGCGACGATCGAACTCTGGCAGGCGAACCCCCAGGGGCGCTACCCCTCGCCCCTGTCTAGCCCGTGCGCGAATTCGAAACTGGAGGGCTTCGGCCGTATCGAGGCCAGCGCGGACGGAGCCTTCGGCTTTCACACCCTCAAACCCGGCGCGCTCGGAGCGGACCAGGCCCCGCACATGCTCGTGGCCGTGTTCGCCCGCGGCCTTCTGCGTCATCTCGTGACCCGAATGTACTTCCCCGACGAGGGGGCCAACGACGGCGACCACGTCCTCGGCAGCTTGGAGACGGGGCGCCGTGAGACGCTCATTGCGCGCTGCGGTGACGACTCCCCGGACCATTTGCTCTGGGATATCGTTTTGCAGGGTCCGGCCGAGACGGTATTTTTCGATTGTTGAGACCGCCCTCGGCGACATCCCAAATTCGCGCGCGAGCCCGACCATGAGCGACCTCCTCGACGGCCTGTTTGGCAGTTCCGCCAGCGCCCAGGCTTTCTCTACGCGCGCCCATCTGGCCGGGATGCTCCATTTCGAGGCTGGCCTAGCCCGTGCCCAGGCATCGCTGGGACTTATCCCTGTGACTGCCGCGCAGGCCATCGAGCGGCACTGCGATCCCGCGGGCTTTGACACCGCGGCCCTGTCGGCGGCCGCCGGCCTGGCCGGCAACTTGGCGATCCCCCTGGTGAGTCAGCTCACCGCTCTCGTCGCCGCGCAGGATGTAACGGCAGCCCGCTACGTGCACTGGGGTGCCACCAGCCAGGACGCTATTGATACAGGCCTCGTCCTGCAATTGCGTGAAGTACTAGGCGGCATCGAAGCCGACCTCGATCGCCTCTGTGCCGCCCTCGCCCTACAGACCGAGCGCCACCGGTTGACCGTACTTGCGGGGAGGACCTGGCTTCAGCAGGCCTCTCCAACGACGCTCGGGCTCAAGCTCGCTGGGTTTCTCGAGGCGATGCTTCGCCACCGCCGCCGACTGCGCGCCGCCCGGGAGGCAGCGCTAGTCCTGCAGTTCGGCGGGGCGGTGGGCAACCTCGCAGCGCTGGGCGAGCATGCGCTGCCCCTTTGCGCAGCACTGGCCACGGAACTGGACATCCCTGCCCCGCTACTTCCCTGGCACAGCCAGCGCGACCGCCTAGTGGACTTGGCCTGCGCGCTAGCCATGCTCACGGGCACCCTGGGTAAGTTGGGCCGGGACATCTCGCTGCTCATGCAGACAGAAATTGCCGAAGCCGGTGAGCCATCGATACCGGGTCGCGGCGGCTCCTCCACGATGCCCCAGAAGCGTAACCCCGTGGCCTGCGCCGTGGCCTTGGCCGCCGCTCAGCGCGTCCCAGGCCTGCTGTCCACGCTCGTGGGCGCCATGGTTCAAGAGCAGGAACGTGGCCTGGGCGGCTGGCACGCCGAATGGGAGACGCTGCCGGAGCTCGTACGGCTTAGCGCCGGCGCGTTGGGCCAGATGGCTACTTGCGTCGAAGGCCTCCAGGTCGACGCACCGCGCATGCACGCCAACCTGGAGGCCGATGGCGGGCTCCTCATGGCCGAAGCAGTGTCCATGGCCCTCGCCTTGCACCTGGGCAAGAGCGGCGCACACCAAGTGATGGCGCGCTGCAGCGGGACGGCCCGGTCCACGGACAGGTCGCTGCGCGAGATGCTCGGGCAGGATCCCGACGTGCGCGAGCACCTCGATGACGCGGCGCTGGACGCTCTGGTCGATCCAGCGGCCTACGTCGGGGCTGCGGGCGCACTCGTCGATCGGGTACTCGAGCAGGCCCGCGCCGAGGCCTGAAGCTATGCGCGCGTCGCGGGGCAATCCGCCTATCGCAATCAACGTGAGGACCACCATGAATGACGAGCAGTACGATAAAGGGATGACGGTGCGGCGTGCCGTCCTGGGCGACGCCCACGTGGACCGCACAATGGCACGGCGCAATACCTTCAACGAGGATTACCAGGAACTCATCACGCGCTACGCCTGGGGAGAGATCTGGACACGCCCGGGCCTCCCTCGGCACACCCGCAGTCTTATCACACTCGCCATGCTGGTAGCCCTAAACCGCCCGGAGGAGTTCCGCCTTCATGTGCGCGCGGCTCGCAACAACGACGTCACGCCCGAGGAGATCAAGGAACTGCTCTTGCAGGCAGCCATCTACTGCGGCGTGCCGGCCGCAAACGCCTCCTTCCACATGGCCGAAGAAATCCTGGCCGAGCAATCGGCCCCGCAATGATGCAAGGCCCAGGCGCTGGGGCTGCGCCCTGCTTCAGCGGATCCTGGCGCTGTGGTCCGGGCCGCTATTCACCCGAGCGGGGAGGCGACTGATCCCCCTGTACCACGGCTAGGCGCTGCTCCATTCCCCGGGGGGCTTCGTACGATCTGTGGTGAAGGGGCAGGGCTATGGAGGCCACTGACTTTTGCGTCAGTGATGCCAACGGTGGAAAGGGCCCCACCCGTAAAAACCGCCGCCCCAGGGGTATGGGAAGGCGGCACCAGCGTCGCGGATGGCTCGCTGGCGATCGGCCTCTCGGGCGCTTTGTTCCAGGTAGTCCAAGACGCGCGTCGGCACACCCTGCTCGCGCAGTGTCGCTAGGCGTGACCAGGACAAGTCCAACAGGGTGTGACTGTCCTTCAGCCGCTGGATGATCTCGTCGTCCGGCACACCTCCACTACTCATGCGCACCACCTCTTCGGTACTGAGGCGTGGCTGGGAGGCGGTGAGCCCAGCGCAGCCGACGAGCAAGGGAACGTAGGCTGCGAACAGCAGAACTCGGGCGAGGGGGCGACGGATGACGGCCATGGGGGACCTCCAGCAGGGGCCAGTTTGCAGGCCCAAGGCTCATCCTACACGGCCCGCCGACAAGCGCCGTCCCCGTTGGGTGCCCGCCTTGCCCAGTCCGCGCCCGGTCAGTGCGCCAGAGCGGGTACGCACGGCTGGAGGGAACGTGCCAGCAGTACCCCGACGCGCTCGGCTGAATCCGGCCGCGCGTAGTAGTACCCCTGCATCTCCTCGCAACCCAGCGCGAGTAGGCCAGCCTCCTGATCGACCGATTCCACGCCCTCGGCCACGACCCGCATGCTCAGCGCTTTAGCTACGTTTACGATGGCCGCAACAATGGCGTAGTCGCCTGCGTTATTGCCCACATCCCGGATGAAAGATTGGTCGATCTTCAGTGTGTCCACTGGGAAGCGCTTGAGATAGCTCAGGCTGGAGTAGCCCGTGCCGAAATCATCGATCGCCACGCTCACGCCGAGTCGCTTGATCTGTTCCAGAATGCTCAGGGTCGCGTCTGCATCGCTCATGGCGGTGGTTTCCGTGATCTCCAATTCTAAGTAGCGCGGATCCAGACCCGACTCCGCCAAAGCCTCCGCGATGGTAGGGACGAGTTGGCTGTCGCACAGCTGCGCCGCTGATATGTTCACCGATACCGGGATGTTGGCCACCCCTAGGTCCTGCCACCGCTTGTTCTGGCGGCACGCTTCACGCAGCACGTAGCGTCCCAGCGCGACCATCAGCCCGCAGGCCTCGGCGAGCGGGATGAAGCTGCCAGGCGGTACCAGCACGCCACCGGCCTTGCGCCAGCGGACCAGCGCCTCCGTGCCGATGATGCCCCCGGTGCGGGCGCACACGCGTGGCTGATAGTGCAGCATGATATCTCCCTGCGCCAGGGCGCCGCGCAAGTCCCGATCGAAGGTGTGGCGGGCAATGGCTGCCTCGTCGCTGGCCGCCGAGAAGAAGTGGTAGCGGTTACGTCCGTCCGTCTTGGCCCGGTACATGGCAGCGTCGGCATGCCGGAGCAAGGTTTCCGTGTCCCCGCCGTCTTCGGGGTAGAGGGCGATACCAATGCTCGAAGAGGCGTTCAAGACGTGGCCGTTGATTTCGCAAGGTTCGGCAAGCACGCGAAGGATCTTCGCCGCAAGCTGGGCCGCATCCTCAGCCGACCCGATCGGCGAGAGGAGAATCACGAACTCATCGCCGCCCTCGCGACTCACGGTGTCCGCAGCACGTAGGGCTCCCACCAGCCGCCTCGAAGCCGTGCGCAAAAGCTCGTCACCCACCGCGTGCCCCAGGTGGTCGTTGGTCTGCTTGAACCGGTCGAGATCCAGGAACATGATTGCGAAGGCATGGTCACCGCGCTGTGCCTGGGCAATGGCATTCTCGACGCGATCGTGCAGCAACAGTCGGTTGGGAAGCGCGGTGAGGGGATCATGCTGCGCCATGTAAGACATGCGCAGCGCCATCGCTCGTGCCTCGCTCACGTCGCGTAGGACCACTACGCCACCGCGCAAGGCACCCTTTGCGTCGAAGATCGGCTCGGCCGACTCCTCCACGAAGTACTCCTGCCCGGTCCGACTCAGCAGCGTCGCTGACGTCGCGCCACGCCGCTCGCCCGTCGCGCCGGCCGCCCGGGGCCAGCGGCCCTGGCCCGTAGTGTCGACGATCCGAACCACCGCACCCAGGGGCTGGCCCACTGCAGAGACCGAAGTCCAGCCGGTCATGCGCTCAGCAACAGGATTGAGATAGGACACGGTGCCCAGCGTGTCCGTGGTGATCACTGCGTCGGAGACCGCCTGTAGCGCGACTCGGGAGCGCTCGTGCTCGGCACCGAGCTGCAGTGCCAAGCGGCGCTCCTCGGTCACGTCCGTGCACACCGCCAGCACGCGTAGGATACGCCCCTGGGCGTCGCGCTCAGTGCTGGCAGACAGGAGAACGTCGAGGACCCGCCCGTCCCGGGCCACCATCTGGCACCCCAGGTCCGTGCAATCGCCGAAGCGCAGAAATTCCGGCCGATCCGTGTCAACGAGTGGACGCCGCGCGGCCTCGGTCAAAAAATCCGTCGACGGCCGGCCGATCACCTCGTTCTCCTGGTAGCCCAGCTTCTCGAGCCAACAGCGGCTGACACTGAGTACCTGCCCGGCAGGCCCGATGGATTGCATCATGGCCGGCGTGTCGCTCTGGAGACGCCGAAAGCGCTCCTCGCTGCGAGCGAGCGCCTCGCGCGCCTCCCGGCTATCGGTGACGTCGCTGAGGTGGCCGTGCCAGTAGGTGCTGCGGTCAGGCCCCGGACGGGAACTGGCCTGCACGCGCAGCCAGATGATACCCCCATCAGGCAACCGGCTGCGGTATTCGCCCTGCCAAGTGAAGCCGCTGGTGGCCGATGCGCACAACGCAGCCAGGAACGCCCTCCGATCCCGGCGGTCGATGCGCCGCAGCAGGCACCGGGCGTTGCCCAGGGTTTGCCCCCGGTCTAGCCCGAGTAAGGCTTGCGCGTCGCCACCGAAATAGGGAAGTTCGAAGCGCCCCCCGGGGTGCGCCACCAGTTGAAACATTCCACCGGGCATCTGCTCTACGGCGTGGCGAACGCGCAGCAATTCGTGCTCCAACAGCTTTCGCCTTGGAATCGGAACCATAACCGCATGGTTTTCCTTCGGCCATGCAGCCTCGTCGCGCTCGGCGAAACAAAGCATGGGAATCTCCGAACCGTCGCGGGCAAGCAGTGACAAGCGTGCTTCTTGCACGATGCCGCCGCGCTGCAATTGGGGCCAGACCCCAAACTCGAAAAGCGCTCGCGAAGCCGCGCAGAGGAAGTCCTTCAGTGGCCGCCCCAGCAACTCGTCCTGACTGTAACCGAGCAGGGAGCAAAGTCGCGCGTTCACGGCGGTGAGCGAACCGTCATCGCCCACGGCGAGTCCAACGCAGGGCAGTGGGTTCGGATGCGTCCCCTGCGCAGTGATCCGGGCCTCCGAGGTCATAGTGGCACCGCACGGTGGACCGTAGCCCCTTTGCCTGCGCCCGAGGGGCCGAGGAACCGCGCTCCTCTTGTTCCGCCAATTCCGCGTGCTGTCAAGGCTTTATGCATGAACGTAGGTCCCCGGTCAGCTATAGTGGGCATGAGCAGCTGCACCTGTTATCCGGCGCCTCCTGCCATCACTTGAATACGGCTCGAACGCCCATTTCTTTAGCCCTGCGAAGGGTATTTCGGCCGCGCCCTCCGCGCGCAGACCCTTGGCGATGTAAGGTCCCGCCCGCGTCCGCGACCAAGGGCATAGCGTCTTCCGCCTGGAGGTTCCTGCCATGACCCGTTGCGCCGCTGCCGTCCTTCTCGCGGCACTCCAAACCGCCTTCCCCGCCCTGCCCGCCCTGGCCGATTGCACTCTGATCAGCGGACCGCGAACCGCCGCGTTGGTCGAGCTTTACACCTCCGAGGGCTGCTCAAGCTGTCCACCCGCCGACCAATTCCTCCGGCGGCTGGGGGGCAACGAGTCTGTGGTGCCGCTCGCGCTGCACGTTGACTATTGGGACTACCTGGGCTGGCGGGATCCCTTCAGCGCCCCCATGCATGGGCGGCGCCAAGAATGGCTAACCCACCGGAACGGCCATCGCACCGTCTACACGCCGCACTTCTTCGTTTCCGGCACGGAACTGCGTGACTGGCACCCAGGCATGGAGGACCTGCTTCGACGTTTGGCCGCGCAGCCGGCCCGGGCCCGGATCCAAGTCGAGGCACGCCTGCAGCAGCCCCCTCACCTGCTGCTAGCCGCCGCCGCCCAGTCGGCCGCGCCCGGACCGCTGGAACTGATGCTCGCCGTGACACAGAACGCACTGGTGACCACGGTTCCCGCGGGCGAGAACCGGGGAGTCACCCTGCGTCACGATCACGTCGTCCGACAATGGTTGGGGCCGGTGCCGCTCACGCAGGGCGCAGCCAGCACCCGCGGGCAAATCCCATTGGACGCCAGTTGGGGGCCCGGGCAGGTAGGCGTCACCGCTTTCGTGCAAAATGCCAGCACCGGGGAGGTGTTGCAAGCGATCGGCGGCGATGGATGCGGCTCCGCTCCCCCTGCCCGGTAAAGGTCCCAGGCCAAGGAACGGCGATGTGCCTGGGGTAGCAGCGCCCGCCCCCGGAGACTCAGAATGGCCCGCCCCTTTCACATTGCAGTGCAGGCTGCACCCGCTCGCCGCCCCCACCCATGAAGCTGGGAACGGGCGAGCGCTACACGAACGTCGCGATCCTGCTGCATTGGCTGATCGTTCTACTAATCATCGCCGGAGCTTCCCTGGGGCTGACCCTCGACGACATGCCCTTCAGCCCGCAGAAGCTCAAGTTCTTTTCGTGGCACAAATGGATCGGCATCACGGTGCTGCTGCTAGCGCTCGTGCGCCTGCTCTGGCGAGCGACTCATCGCCCGCCCGCCCTGCCTGCTGGACTGCCTCCCCTAGAGGTCCGTCTAGCGGCCGTTGGCCATGCGCTCCTCTACGTTTTGTTGCTGGCCATCCCCCTGTCCGGGTGGGCCTTCAGCGGCGCGAAGGGCGTCAAGGTGGTCTACCTCGGAGTCCTGCCCTTGCCGGACTTGGTGGGCAAGGACGCCGCCCTGGCGGAGACACTCCATACCCTGCACGGCGCACTGAACCTCGGCCTGGCCTTACTGGTCGCAGCGCACGTCGCCGCGGTGGTCAAACACCTCTTCTTCGACGGACATGACGTTTTGTATCGCATGCTGCCGCGCCACGGCCGCCCCAACCGCACCCAAGGATGACACCGATGTCCCCCATGACCCGCCTCCATCCCGCCCTGCTCATCGGCTTTGTGCTGAGCGCGCTCGGCCCCTGCGCCAGCGCCCAACCCGTCGACGCGAGCCACGGAGCGCTGATCTTCGGCTACAAGCAGGAGGGCTCCCCAGGCGAGGGTAACTTCCGCCGATTCAGCGGTGATGTGGTCTTCGATGCCGCGAAGCTCAAGGAATCGCGGGTGCGCCTCGAGGTGGATCTCACCAGCGTGGATGTGCATGACGCCACCACCAACGCTGAACTACAGGGCGGGGTGTGGTTCAACACGAAGAGTTTCCCGAAGGCCACCTTCGTGGCCACGGGTGCGACACTATTGACTTCCGGGCGCTTTGAGGCGCCGGGCCAACTGACGATCAAGGGCATCACACGTAAGGTCGTGGCGAGCTTCACGGCCCGTGCCGATGCGGGTGGCACGCTGCTCGAGGGGCAGGTGCCGCTCAAGCGCAGCGAGTTCAAGGTGGGTGAAGGCACCTGGGCTGACTACAGCGTGCTGGCCGATGAGGTGTCCATCCACTTCAAGCTCCAATTACCCCGCAAATAGCCTCCCGAACATGAAGCTGCCCTTGGGACCTCTGGGGCCAGTGGATGTTGCGCCCTGCGTCACCGGCCTGGAGGCCTCCGGGATGGGTTCGGGCAGCTACCCCATCGAGACCGGGCTGGTCCTCGGTGATGGACGGACGTTCTGTCGGCTCATCCGCCCGCTTCCCCAGTGGGAGCATTGGGATCCGGCCGCGGAGCGGATGCACGGTATCCGGCGCGAACTACTACACCGCCGCGGCATCCCGCCGGAGGACATGGCGGAGGAACTCAATCGTCGCCTCGGGCGGCAAAGCGTCTACTCCGACGGATGGGCCAATGACTTCGCCTAGATCTCGACGCTGTTCGAGGCGGTGGAGCAGGTACGTAAGCGTCGAGCCGAGTCACCTTCCAATTCCTGATCCGGCGTCGCAGGCTCCCTGGTTTTCCCAGGGAGGTGCAAATGAACCCGCAAGTGATGGAGCACAAGTGGGTTGAACATGTCCGGGCGTGGCAGGCGAGCGGGCTGACGCAGAAGGCCTACGCGCAGGAGCA
>JANXRW010000109.1 GCA_025356655.1 Betaproteobacteria bacterium
GATGCTCGAGTGCCTGGGGGAACAGCGCTTCGATCTCTACGGCTCGGACATCCAGGCCTGGATGCGGGAGAACCAGTGCCGGGCGTACGATCCGGGCCCGCCCAGCGATCCGCGGTTCTGAGCCGGTGGAACCGACCCACAGCGTGTGCGTGCTGAACCTAGCGCTGACCGCCGAGGAATGGGAGCTAATCGCTTTGTTCCTCAAACGGGCGGGCTACTACACCTATCGCACCTACGCTCAGACCGATGATGACGGCCATGCGATGTTCGCCGCCGAGAACCTGCGCCGTGCGCTGAGCCAAGTCGGGTTCAACCTCCGCTGACACCCCCATGGGCCGGCGGTGGAAAACCGCCAGCGACAGCCACAAACCCGCGCTTCTGCGCAGCCGCTAACATGAGGTCGCCCGTGGTGATCGGTCGAGTCCATCCACTCACAGACCTGCCGCGCCACCGCCCCGCGGGTAAGATGGGGCCGATCACCCACTCGATCGCGGATGCGCGGAATCAGTTCATCGGCAAACTCGTGGCGGGTAACGACCATGCACCGACCAATGGCGAGAAAAAATCCCCCCTTGTTCAGTGTGTCGACCGGTAGGGCCCTCCTGGGGTGGGTCAGGAATGTTGAGTGTACCTAGGCCAATCCTCGTGAGCGCCAAGGGCTGGAAGTGGCAAAGCGCTCTGGTGCCTATATCCCTAAGTGGCGTGAAAGTACATGCGGGGGGGGTCGCCGATATTTATTGTGAGACGGTCAGTATCTGCGAGGAGCAAGTTAACCACGGAACTAGCCTGCGGGCCCCTGGTGGGAGCCCACCGCCGCTCCCGCCGCTCAGGGCCTGTTGGCCAGCTTGAACCCGATGTAGGCGCCGCTGCTGATCCCGAGCAGCCCGAGCTGGGCGTCGGGAAACACCGGCATCGCACGAGTCTGCCATACTTGGTAGAGAAAGCCTCCAAATAGCAGTCCTGTGAAGAGCAGACTCTGAACGCGGTGGAAGCCGGTGTCGCTGGAACCGACGTCCGTGACTACATCGACGAACCATCCACGGGTAAAAACCCCTGCCCGTTGCAGCGCGGCTCGCTTCGCTTCGCGATCGGAGAGCGCCGCCGCGTCCGCCTTATTGTCCCGTAGCTTAGCCAACGCCGCCTCATATGCCTGCAGGTCGGTCTGTTGCTGTGCACCAATGATCGGCGCCGGCGACGTGCTCACCGACCCCAGCCCCGTAGCGAGACCTATGCCCATCAGCGTTAACGCAGTGGGGTTGGGCCCCGTCCAGTCGCCCACGGTCCAGCCGATGAAGATCCAAGCACCCGCGACGGCGAAAGTCCAAAGCAGCATCTGGGAGCGGCCTAGGCTAAACGGCATCTTGTCTCGGAAGGCCAACTCGGGGGGAGTGTCGCGGATCACGCTAAGCCCACCAACGCAGTACAACCCTCCACCGATGATCGCGATCGCGCCAGCGATCAGAGCTAATATCCCAGAGGCGCCCCATGCTTCGAAGTGCAATCGCGCGGCAGCTGGCACGGATTCGAGAGAGACCGCGGTCTGCTCGTCGGCTAGCCCCACCGCTAGGCCTTGGGAGTTTGCGTCCGCCGCGAGCAGCGCCGGCAAAACCGCATTCCATGCTGTGACGATGTCGGGCTTGGAGCCGTCGCGTGCCAGCGCGAAGGACAGACCTGATCGCCAGGGGCCGTAGGTCACCGCGAGGCCCGGTAGCTTGAGGTCGCCTAGGACTAGTGACAGCTTTCCCGGGTCTTTGCCTGTGCCGATCGCCCAAGCGCTTAACGCGGGAACGCTCAGGTCGATCCGGTTGCCAAAGCGGCAGGCCCCGCCGTTGCAGTTGGCCTTGTCCACCTGCAGCGTTAGCAATCGCTGACCCCAGAGCGGGCCCACGTCCAATGACAGCGTCTGGGACCCGAACCCGTCCTTCTGGTCCTGCCAGACCACCTGCACGTCGAGCCGGGCCGCCGGGGCGGCGCGCAGCGCCTCCGTCACGGGTGACTTCTCCCCCTTGACCACACGCTCGCGCTCGACGGCCGAGCGCAGCAGGGGAAGCAGCGGCACGGTGAGGGGAAGCGCCGTTTTGTCGGCGGGGAAGGGAACAAACAAGGCAACTCGGGCCGCCCCTCTCTCCCCAAAGCGCAGCCAAGCACAGACGAGTGGGAGTGCACCCGACTTCGGCGGGGTAACCACCAAGGTATCCGTCGCCACACAATCAACGCGACCGGCGCAACTCGCAGAGTAGGCGGCTTTCCGCTCCTGAGGGGACGCCTGGGCGTCCTCATCCCGGGGCATGTCGCAGGCGCCCAGAGCGATCCCGGCTGTGCCCAGGAGCCCCACGAGGGTCCTAGCGGCCAACCGACGCGCGGCGGCGGGCGCGCCGGCCCGCGCACCGAGGAACCCTGAATGCGCGGTCGGAAGCAACAGCGTCATCCGGATGGACCTCTTCTGCAGCCCGCCGCGAGGCGTCGGGCCTGCCTCAAAGGGGCGATCCGCTGAACACGAGGAGTTCAGGCATGCCAAAAACCACCGTACCGTCACCGCCTGCACCGAATTCCCCTGGCACAGGCTGCCAGCCTGGAGCGGCCGCCCGGAAGGAACTGTCATCCGCGTCCAGCAGGCCGATAATGGTCTCGGCGACGATCCGCCCGCCCACCGGCCCCAGGAAGGCTCCGCGGTTGAGCTGCTCGGCTTCCTTGAGTACGTAGTACCACAGCGGCGTGGAATTACAATATAGGGCGGTGAGCGCGGGATCCACCGTACCAGGGCCCTTGGCCTTCAGGGCATTGGCAGGAGGTTGTTGATTGGCCACCGGATTGCAGTTCCCGTCCAGCACCGGCAGGCCAGCCCCGTCGACAAGCACAGGCACCAGCGCTGCGTCATTTCTTAGCACCTGGAAGCCCGTGGTCTGCGAAAGGATTTGGGCGGGAGGAACGCCGAGCACCGCTGCAACCGCTTGCCCGCTTGGCAGGTTAAAGTCAAAGCCACGCTGCAGATTCCGGTAGGCGAGGATGTTCACCGGTGCGGCTGCCGGGTCCCCGGTCACTAGCGTGGGCAGATTTGCCAGACCGAAGGACAGGCCGGTGTCGATCGGCATGGAAAACACCAGACCGCCAGGCTGGCCGGGAATTTCGAAAAAGCGGTGCCATTCGATCTCCAGGCCGGCGGGTCGCACGCGGAAGCCACTGAGGTCGCTGGCCGGATTGCTGAAAACCTGCCGACCCTGTCCCAAGTTGCCGTTCAGGTCGTAGTCGAACCGCACCATGCTATGGCCAAAGCGGTAAGCCGCCACCGCGAACTCCACGGGCATAAACGCGCCCCCCGCGAAGTCCAATAACCGGCCACCCGGTGGCGTGGCTAGCACTTGGTCCACCATTGCCTGCCCGACGATGCGCGGCAGGAAGTCGTGCAAGACGATCCACTGATAGTGCCAGCGGACGATGAGGTGTGCCACAGAGAAGTCATCCTGGGCACCCTGGGCGAGCGCCTGGGCGCGAAGAGCCGCGTAAGCACCCGGGGCGGCTTGGACCGCGGTGAAAACGGCGTTGTGGAACTTCAGGAAGGCGAGGTGTAACTGGGACACTAGCAGGTTCTCGTCGTTGCGCTTTTCGCCGATAAGCGCGCGCCCCTGGCTGTTGCGCGGCAGATCCACTGTCCCGTCCGGCGCCGCGCCCAGCAAGAACGTGTCGCCGCCGTTGTTGTAAAGGTAAGGCTGGTCGCTCGGACCAGAGCCGTAGAGCGAGTCAAGATCAAAGCGCGGGGTGCGAAAGTCAGTGACAGCAGTCGGGTCGGCTACCTCGCGCGTCAGCATCGAAACCGGGTCGAATGTCAGGTCATGGTCCACAAACTGGCCGAAGTAGGTGTAGCCCGCCGGCGTGCCCAAGCTGCCCGGCACGCAGGCGCTCGCACGGTTGCCCGTGGCCTCTGGATCCGCGCTAGGCTCAATCATCGTCCTCGACAGCCCCAATAGCTGTGCTGTCAACTCAGCGGACGTGGAGGGACGCGGCGGGGTGGCTAAGGTGCCCGTCGGCCATATCTGCTTAAACCGGCTGCCCTCCCGGCCAGCAAACTCGAGGCCGCGCTGCATCGCGGCATGAATAGGTAATGTCATGGTCTTGGTCGTCCCTGGAGATAGGCGTCGGCCGCAGTTCTCGAAAGATATGGTTTATTGCCTCTCACGCCGCGGCCAAATGACGTTAGATTATTACTAATAGCGAACATACAATGGCCAAACTAACATGTCAATGACTTTAGCATGACTAATATTACTCAATCGCTTATAAATTTTATCGGTTCGTCAGCAGAAACTGTGGGCCATGGGTGGCTCGGGCAATTTCCCAAGTACATGATAAAGCGCCAATTCCGTGGCTTTGAAGGTGCGAAAGCCGTAGGATGTTCTCAGTGTGACTTTACCCTTCCCAGTCAGGCCCTCGATCACCCCGCTGGAGAACTCCTTCCGGGCCCGGAAATAGTTCCACAGCAGTTCCCGATGAGTGCGCATCGTGCGGGCAAACTTCTTCAGCGGTTCGATGCGCGAGCGCATCACCTCCTGACACCATCGGTCGAGGAATTTGCCCGCCCAGGTGGGAGAGTCGTAGGCCCAGAACTGCTGAAAG
>JANXRW010000050.1 GCA_025356655.1 Betaproteobacteria bacterium
GCAGCGAACATCCAGAGCCTGCTGGAGACGGCTAGACTCAACGGCCTCGAGCCCTATGCTTGGCTGAAGGACACCCTCGAAAAGCTGCCGGTGTGGCCGAACAGCCGCATCGACGAACTCCTGCCGCTGCGCCGGCCGGAGCCAACCTGATCCCGATCGTCGCCGCAAGGTGCCTTGGCTGGACGCTTACCCATCACGCGCCACCCGATGGAGCTTGACCCGGTCAGTTGAGGGCGCGCTACTTCGACACGCAGCGGATTTTGCATCGGGTCGAAGCGTCTCGAGCAAGGTCGATTCGTGTCGGATGGGTCGTGCCTCACCAACCGGCAGATCGGCATCGCGTGTTCCGAGCCTGCAAGAGGCCGAGCGGATGGGCATGGGTGGCATGGTGGATCTGGTGCGTCGCCTGGACGAGGAGCTCGATTCCACCCAGCGCTAGCTCGACTGATTTCGCCGCCAGATGTTCGGTCAGAAGAGCGAGCGCAGGCTTCCCACCGAGCCCGATCCGCGACAGATGCTGCTGGGCGAGATGATCGTCGAGCCCACGGCGCAGGAAGCCGAGCAGAAGCACCAGGAAGTTCCCGCGCACACGCGTCGGGTCGCATGCTAAGGATGTGGCCGCCGCCGAGGAGCTGCCCTTCTTCGACGAGACCAAGGTGCCGCTGGAGGTGGTGGAGCTGCCTGCACTGCAGATCAGGAAACAGCTCCGTTGGCGAATCGGTCATGGCAGAGACCCACAAAAAATGACATTTGCATTGTATCTCCGCCCGCAAGCCAAAAAACCCCAGGCGCGGGGAAATTTTCACAGGCTCGCAGCTGAACGAGGCTAGGGTCGGGGTTGTCGGGCGCTATAGCCAAGTGTATAGTCCGGCTTTCGATGTATTGCCTGGAATATAACGAACCTCTTGTAGCTTCCTTGCCCCTTATCTTGGAAATTTGCCAATGCCTTCCAACTTCCCTGGGCGCGCTGCGCGCCTCGCTTTGTCCGTTGCCGGGTTGGTTGTGCTGGGGCTGTCGGACGCCCGGGCCGGAGACCCGATCAAGCGCCTCCTGGACTTGCAGCTCAAGAAGGGGATCATCACCCAACAGGAGTACGAGGAATGCCTAGCCGAGATGCGTGACGGCCAGGCGGCGCCGATCGCGACTTCTGCTCCCGCTCCCGCTTTACTGGCTCTGCAGGCGCCTGTGCCTGCCCCTGCCCCTGCCCCTGCTCCGGCGGTGACACGTACGCCGGCTGCGCCCGGCGAGGGCGGCATCACGCTGCTGTCCAAGGGGGGCTTGAAGGTCGAGGTTTTCGGGACCGTTGACCTGGCCGTGGGCTATACCAGTCAGTCCCTAGTGCCCAGCGGCGAGATGCCAACCTCCATCGGACCCTACATCTCCGGCGGGGTCAAATATCCGGCCACCGGTGGCTACCCGCAGGCAAACATGTCTGGGCAGACCGGGCTGTTCAACAGTGCCCTGTCCACTTCCGCCTGGGGCATCCGGGCGAGCCGAGAACTGGGCGGCAGCGGGTTGAAGGCCTTCGTGCTGCTCGATTCCGCTTTTAATCCGGCGACCGGACAACTGGTGGACCAGGCGCACAACGAGTCGGTCAACTCCAAATATCCCACCACCGCCTACGCCACCAGTTCGCTCAACGGTCAGTTGTTCTCCCGTGAGGCTTACGTGGGGCTGTCGGACGATTCCTGGGGTCGGCTCACCTTTGGCCGCAACAACAACCTCCTGCTCGATGTCCTCAATCGCTATGCGCCGTTGCAGAAGGCCGGGCTTTTCACGCCCTACGGAAATGGCGTCTACGGTGGGGGTGGCGGCATCTCCGAGAACGCGCGCGTGGACAACAGCCTGAAGTACCAGCTTCGGCTCGCTAACTGGAATTTCGCTCTCGAGCATGGGTTCGGCGGGGCCGGCGGGCTCAAGAAGGGCGCCGAAGGCAACGCCGTCGACCTAGGATACGAGACCGAACGACTCGGCGTGCAAGTCGTCTACGAGGAGTTCAAGGATTTGTTTAAGACCAGCGTGGACGCCACGGTGGCCAATGTCATCGATCTCACCGCCTACGACCAGCGGGCGCTGTTGTTGGCGGGCAAGTACCGTCTGGGGGAGCGCGCGCACCTGCAGGTCGGCTATCAGGTGGCTACACTCAACGCGCCCACTGCGGACGTGAATATCGGCAATATCAACAGCATTTACGGCGACACGGTCAACGCCGCGAAGACCATCGTGTACGCGGGCGGATCCGTAAAGGTCAAGACCTACCACCTGGGCTTCGACTACGACATTACGGACCGGCTCAACCTGGGGGCAGCGCTGGTCTATATCGACCTTCCGGCCTATAGAGCGACCTATGCGGGCGCTACGCCCTACTTGGGCGGCAACATCGAAAACTGGACCGCGTTAGCTATCTACAAGCTCTACGAGGGCACGGACATCTATGCTGGTTTGCTCTACACCCACTACCAGGGGCCGGCTTTTCAGAGTGACGCGAAGTTTGTCTACGTGCGCAACATCACCACGGCGGCCACGGGCATCCGGTTCCGCTTCTGAGCATCCCAATTCCATGACGGTGCGCGGCGTTCGCGAAGTAAACCTACTTCCGGTTATGAAGTCGGCCGCCGGTATTGTGTTTCCTTGAGAGGCCTGCCCCCGCAGCCCTGTTTCCATCGGCGCGGGCGGACGCCGCCCTCTCGAAGTCCTGTATGTCCGGGAGGCTAGTCGCAACGCCGCCTGTCGCCCCGGCAATGGACGAAAAAACCCGGAGGCCCTTCGCCCTGCCTCATGACCTGGGGCCAGAGGAGGATTGTCCAGGCGAGCCGACCCCCGGCGGTTCTTGGGGGCACGCAAGGGGCCAAGGCCCCGAATCCCGGGCCTTGGCCCCGAATCCCGGGCCTCGCGGCGCGTCCGGGGAGGGTAGAATCGAGGCCCTGCACGCCTCTGGGGTTTCCCGGGCGTGCCCCGACCAACGAGCTGGAACCCGTCCCCATGACGACCGAACTCACCCATGTCGCCCGCGCCGAACTAACCTCTACTGGCAAGCTGCGCGTCGGCGTGAATCATAGCAACTTCCTCCTCTCGCGCCGTGATCCGGCAACGGGCGCCTACAGCGGCATCGTCATCGACCTGGCCACCGAACTGGCCGGACGCCTTGGAGCGGGCTTCGAGGTGGTCGGTTTCGAAAACCCCGGCTCCATGGCCGACGCGGCAGCCCGCGGCGTTTGGGACATCGCCTTCATGGGCAGCGAGCCCGCCCGTGCAAGTGTCATCGCCTTTTCTGCGGCCTATTTGGAGATCGATGCCGGGTACCTGGTGCCGCCAGTGTCACCCATCCAGAGCCTCGAGGACGTCGACCGGCCGGGCGTTCGTGTGGCGCTCATGGACAAGAGCGCCTACGACTTGTACCTCAGCCGGCACCTTCACCACGCAACCCTGGTTCGCACCTCCACCATTGATGCCTCCTTCGACACCTTTCTGGCACAGGGGCTGGAAGTCCTCGCGGGCCTGAAGCCTCGGCTCCTCAAGGACGTCGCGCGAATTGCGGGCGCACGCATCCTGGAGGGTCGGTTCACGGCGATCCAGCAGTCCATCGGCACCCCGCGGCCCCGGGACGCTGCTGCCGCCTACCTGCGCGCCTTTACCGAGGAGGTGAAGGCCTCGGGATTCGTGGCCGCCGCCATTAGCCGGCACGGTATCCAGGGCGTGTCTGTGGCCGCCGCGGCTCCCTTGTCTTGACCCGCCCTCGGCGAGCCGCCGCGGCCCGGTCCGCCGGGAGGAAGCCGCCGCCGGGCGCTGCCTCGCGCTGGCACTGGCACTGGCGGCTCGTGCGCGCGCGCGCCCGGCTATTCATGTGCGCCGCGTTGGCGGCGATGACCGTTGCCCTGGTCCCGGCGTCCATCGCCCGCCAGCCCATCACGCGCTTGATCATCGGCTGGAACGCCGGGGCCTGGCTTTACCTGATGCTGGCGGTGTGGATGATGTTTCGCGCCCCTGCGGACCAGATGCGCCAGCGGGCCCTGGCCCAGGACGAGGGTCGCCTGGTGATCCTCGCCCTCGTCGTGGTGGCGGCCATCACCAGTCTGGGCGCCATCGTGGCTGAACTGGCGGTCGCCAAGGACCTGCACGGGCCTCTGCGCTTCGAGCACATGGCTCTGGCCGCAGTAACGCTCCTGTCCTCCTGGGGTTTCACCCAGGTGATGTTTGCCCTTCACTACGCCCACGACTATTACCTTGCCGAGATCGAGGGGCAGGAGCCGGGGCTGGATTTCCCCGGGGGGCAGCTTCCGGACTACAGCGACTTCCTTTACTTCTCCTGCGTTATCGGCACCTCCGGCCAGACGGCCGACGTAAGCATCACCAGTCGGACTATGCGCCGGACGGGCCTGGTGCACTGCATCCTGGCCTTCTTTTTCAACACGACGCTGGTGGCGCTCACGATCAATATCGCCTCGGGCTTATTCTGAGCTTGGCGCTCGGTCGGCGACGGTCTTACGTTGCCGCTGGGAGTCCCTGCGGGCTCGCGAGGAGCAAGGCACGGGACCCATCATGATCCTCTGGACGTTGCTCTGCGCCCCGGTGGGAATGCCGGCGCAGGCGGCGTAGCCGGCCGACCCGATAAAAATTACCGCTCTGGTGGGCCTGGCTGGACCCCATGCCGTCTACGGCGAGGGCCAACTGGCGGCGTTTCGCGCCGCGGCGGACTGGGTCAACGCGCGCGGCGGCGCCCTGGGGGGAGCGAGCGGTCGAAATCATCCCCAGGGACAGCAAGGGCAATCCCCAGGAGAGCCTGCTGCAAATCAAGCGCGCTGTGGACGAGAACATCCGCTATGTGGCCGCTACGTGGCCGCTACGCTTTCGAGCGTCGTGCACGCGCTCTCCGATGCCAAGTGCAACTTCTGGCATTTCCGCTTCGAACCCCAGGCGGACATGCAACGGGCTGCGCTCATCCCCTAAGTGGCATCCCAGCGCGGTATCCAGCGGACCTAGCTGATCAACCAGGACTATGCCTACGGACAGGGGGGGGTGGCCGAAGCTCGCGCGAGCAGATGGGCCAGCGCCGCCCCGATGTCCAATTCGTCGGTGATGATCGGGTGTCGCTGAACAAGGTCAAGGACTTTGCCCCCTACGTTGCCAACATCCGGGCCGCGGGCGCGGACAGTCTGCTTACGGGCAACTGGGGGGCCGATCTCAGCTTGCTCCTAAAGGCGAGCTACGAGAGCGGGCTGACGGCCCAGTATTACGCCGTCCTAGGTGCCGGGTTCTGGACTCCCTCGGCTCTGGGAGCGACTGGTACCGAGCGCATGAAGACCGTCTATTCCTGGATCAAGGTCGGCAGCCTGGAGCCCGTCAAGGCCGCCCACGCGCTGGAGGGCATGCATTTCGCGGCGCCTACGGGGGACTTCTGGATGCGTGCCGACGACCACCCGTTCGTGGGTCCCGTGCTGGTGATGAACTTCGCCAAGGCCGGTGGAGCGGGCGTGCGCCACGACGTGGAAAGCACCGGCTACGGCTGGAAAACCGAGGCCAGGATCGGGGTTCGCGAGGCCGCCCCACCCTGCGCTGTAACATGGAACGCCCCAGCGCCCGAACCCCGCGGCGCCCCGGCCCGTTTCCTGCTAGCAAGCGTGCAGCAACTTGCATGCTGCGCCCTGGGGGAGTAGCCGGCGGCGAGACATTGTCATGACAGTGTCCGCTGCCAGCCCGTATGATCACGCTCCTGGCGTACGCCGATGGCTGGACCGCAAGGGCCTGCCCCGTAGACTCGCCCGAGTGGCGAACACATTCACAACGAGATGGGACACGCAATGGAACATCTGGAGGCACAGCGGCGCCAGCATGACCTGGTTTTCGCGGACGGCTCGCGCAACCATACGCTCACCGACGACCCCATGACCCGGTTTCTCGTGCGCTGGCGCATCCTGGAGGGGTTCCGCCGCCTGCAGGCGGTGGCGGGCGAGCGGTTCGGGCCGGACAGCCCGATCCTGATCATGTGCGCCGGCGAGGGCAGCGAGGGTTCCGCCCTGTGTGACGCGGGCCACCGGAATGTGACGGTGTCGGACATCTCGCCCAACGGCGTCAAGGCGGCGATCGAGCGCGACCCTCGTCTGAAGGGCGTGGTGCTCAACGCCGAGGACACGGGTCTGGCCGCCGGGTCCTACGCGGTGGTGGGAATCCAAGATGGGCTGCACCACCTGCAGAGCCCCATCCGCGGCTATACCGAGATGCTGCGGATGAGTTCACTGGCCGTTATGTTCTTTGAGCCGCACCGCTCGCTCGTGGGCCACTTCATGGGCACGGAGTGGGAGCGCAACGGGGACGCGGTGAACTACGTGTTTCGCTGGAACCGGCGCCTAGTGGACGACGTCACCCGGAGTTATCTGGGCCCGGATGCCTTCGACAATGTGAGTTTCCCCTTTTGGCACCATCCCACGCTGATGGACCGTTTTGGCCACAAATTGGGCAACGGCCCCTTCGGCATCGGCGTCCTCAAAGCCTTCAAGGCCACCGCGGACACCTTGATCGGCTTCCAGGGAAACGAGTTCTGCGGTCTGGTGGTCAAGCGCCCCCGCGGCTAAGCCGTCGGGGTACCCGCCTGTCCTAGGCCGGCGTACCGCGGGGCGAATTCCACCCCAGGCGGGGCAGTCCCGGCCATGCTCGGGCATGCCTTCTGCTTACACCCTGCTCGGTTACGGCTGGCAGGGCAATCACCGGGTTCCACAGACGGACTATTTGGCGTGAGGGCAGGATGATTACGTTGGCCATCGTTGTGCCGTGCTACAACGAAGAGGAAGTGCTCCCCGAAACCACACGGCGCCTGCTTGACCTGCTCGAGCGGCTCACCGGGGCGGGGAAGGTCGCGCCCGGCTCCGGCGTGCACTACGTCGATGACGGCAGCAAGGACCGCACTTGGGCGCTCATCACCGAGCAGGCAGCCCGCTACCCGCAAATTCACGGCATCAAGCTCTCGCGTAACCGCGGACACCAGAATGCCCTGCTGGCCGGGCTCTTCACCGTGCCGGGGGACATCGTCGTGAGCATCGACGCCGACTTGCAGGACGACGTTTCCGCCATCGAGGCCATGGTCGATGCCCACCTGCGCGGCGCCGACGTGGTCTACGGCGTGCGCCGCCTGCGCGCGACCGATGACGTGTTCAAGCGCAACACCGCTCTGGCCTTCTACCGCTTGATGGGCATCTTCGGCGCGGAATCCGTGTACAACCACGCAGACTTCCGGTTGATGACTCGACGTGCAATCGACGGCCTGAAGCAATTCGGGGAAATCAACTTGTTCCTGCGGGGCTTGGTCCCCCTGGTGGGCTTTCCCTCCGAGATCGTCACCTACGATCGGGCGCAGCGCTTCGCAGGCGTGTCGAAATACCCGTTGAGAAAGATGCTGGCCTTCGCGGTGGAGGGCATCACGTCCTTCTCCGTGGTGCCACTACGCATGATCACCACGATCGGTTTCATCACCTTCTTTGCCTCCTTGCTCATGAGCCTGTGGGTGCTCTATGTGCGCATCTTTTCCACGACAGCCGTTCCCGGCTGGACTTCCACCGTACTGCCCATCTACTTCATCGGCGGCATCCAGATCCTGTGCATGGGCATCATGGGCGAATACGTGGGCAAGATCTACGGGGAGGTGAAGAACCGCCCACGCTACATCGTCGAGCAGGTGATCTAGGCCGTGAGCGGTTCCGGACATCCCCTGCCGGGAGCGCTCGCGCGCGTGCTGCCCTGGCCGCTCGCCGGCCTGCTGCGGCACTCGGCGGTGCGATTCCTGATTGTCGGCGTATTCAACACCGGCGTCGGGATTTCCGTGATCTTTGCCTGCAAGTATTTCCTGGGCGTCGCGGACGTGCCAGCCAACGCCACAGGCTATGCCGTGGGCGTCGTCGTGAGTTTCCTGCTGAACCGACGCTTCACCTTCGTCCACCGGGGCTCCCCCTGGATCGCCTTCGCGCGCTTCCTGGTGACCGTGGGGTTCGCCTATCTGGTCAATCTGGCAACGGTGCTCGCCGCCATCGAGTGGTTTGGTATTAATCACTACGTGGCACACCTGCTCGGCGTTGCACCCTACACGGCGAGCACCTACCTGCTCAGCCGCTACTTCGTCTTCACCGAGCCGGATCGCCCGGGCCAGGGCTGAGGACGCAGCCAGCGTCGCGGGCAACGCTTTCCCCGGGGGGCGCTTTGGTTCAGAATGCTGGGCGTCGACCGCCTCCGCCCGGGAATGCCCATGAGAATCAGTCCGCTTGCTGGTAAGCCCCTCGCGCCGGAGTCGCGCGTGGACTTGCCCCGTCTAGTCAGCGATTATTTCCTCCTCGAACCCGATGTTGAGGAGCCGTCTCAGCGTGTGGCCTTCGGCACTTCTGGCCACCGGGGCAGCGCCAGCCGGCGCTCCTTCAACGAGGCGCATATCCTTGCGGTCACCCAGGCCATCTGCACGTACCGGTTGCAGGGCGGTATCGACGGTCCGCTCTTCCTTGGGGCAGACACCCACGCGCTTTCTTGGCCCGCCCTGGCTACGGCCCTCGAGGTGCTGGCGGCCAACGAGGTGGAGGTCATGCTGTCGCAGGGCGATGAATATACGCCCACGCCCGCGGTGTCCCACGCAATTCTCGGCTGGAATCGGGGCAGGACAGGCGCCCTTGCCGACGGGATCCTGATTACGCCCTCGCACAACCCCCCCGCCGACGGTGGCTTCAAGTACAACCCCCCCAATGGTGGCCCTGCGGACAAGGACGCCACGGGCTGGATAGAGACCGAAGCCAACCGACTACTTGGGGGCCGTCTGCAGGGCGTGCGCCGCATGCCCTACGAGCGTGCACTGCGCGCGGGCACCACGCGCCGCCATGACTTCCGCGCGGCCTACGTCGCCGATCTTGCCCAAGTTATCGACTTCGATGCGATCCGCGCCGCGGGCGTGTGCATCGGCGTGGATCCCCTGGGCGGTGCGGGCGTGCACTATTGGGATGTCATCGGCGAGCACTATGGGTTGGACCTCACCGTGGTCAACCCGCTCGTGGATGCAGCGTTCTCTTTCATGACCTGCGACTGGGACGGGCAGGTGCGCATGGATCCTTCCTCGCCCTATGCCATGCGGAGCCTGATCGATCTGCGCGAACGCTTCGACGTATCCCTGGCCTGCGACACGGACCATGATCGCCACGGCATCGTCACGCGCAGTGCCGGTCTCGTGCCGTCAAACCACTACCTGGCGGTGTGTGTGGATTATCTCTTTGCCCACCGTCCGCGCTGGCCCGTGGGGGCGCGGGTGGGTAAGACCCTGGTGAGCAGCCAGATGATCGACCGCGTAGCGGCCCGCGCGGGCCGCGGTGTCTATGAGGTTCCGGTCGGATTCAAGTGGTTCGTCGACGGCCTGCTCGATGGGACGCTGGCCTTCGTGGGCGAGGAGAGCGCTGGGGCGAGCTTCCTGCGCCAAGATGGTCGGGTCTGGACCACGGACAAGGACGGTATGACGGCGGCCCTGCTGGCGGCGGAACTGACCGGCCGGCTCGGACGTGACCCCGGCGAGGTCTACGCGGGACTGGCCGAGGCCCTGGGCAGCCCCTGCTACGAGCGGCGCGATGCCCCAGCCACCCCGGAGCAGAAGGCGCTGCTGGGGCGCTTGACCGCTGGCCAGGTCGAACAGAAAACGCTGGCGGGCGAGTCCATCGAGGACGTGATGACCCACGCGCCGGGAAACGGCGCGGCCATAGGCGGGCTCAAGGTGTGCACACACAACGGCTGGTTCGCCGCCCGGCCCTCGGGTACGGAGAACATCTACAAGATCTACGCGGAGAGTTTCCTCGGCGAGGCGCACCTGGCGCGCATTCTGGAGGAGGCCCAGGCCCTGGTAACTCACACCCTGGACGGCGGCTCGAGCGCCCCGGGAGTCGCCGCCTGATGGCACTGTTTCGCTTCGACTCGCCGCGCTTTCCGCCGCAAGCTCAGGCTGCCCGAGAACAGGCGCGTGCCTTTCTGGCGGACGAACTCGAGGGCGGCCGCTTCGCGCCACACCGCAGTTCCTGGAGTACCTTCGACGCGGCGTTTAGCCGCCGTGCCGGCGCGGCCGGGCTGATCGGCATCACCTGGCCGCGGCGCTACGGTGGACAAGAGCGCTCGGGGCTGGAGCGCTATGCCATCACCCAGGAACTGCTCGCCGCGGGCGCGCCCTGTTTCGCGCATTGGGTGGCCGACCGGCAATCCGGCCCTCAGATCCTTCGTCAGGGCAGCGAGCAGGCGCGTACGGAAATCCTGTCGCGCATTTGCCGCGGGGAGTGCTACTTTGGCATCGGCATGAGCGAGGCCGGCTCGGGTTCGGATCTGGCTGCGGTGCTTACGCGCGCGGTCCGCGAGGGCGATGGCTGGCTCATCAATGGCTCCAAGATCTGGACCTCCAACGCGCACAACGTGCATTACCTGATCGCGCTCGCGCGCACCGGCGCGGCGGGCGAGGACCGGCACGGCGGGCTTACCCAGTTCATCATCGACATGGCCTCGCCTGGGGTCACCGTGCGTCCTATCTTGAACTTGGCCGGTGGCCATGAGTTCAACGAGGTGCACTTCCAGGACTACTACGTCCCCGACCACCTCCGCCTGGGGGAACCGGGGCAGGGCTGGGCCATGGTCACGGACGAGTTGGCCTTCGAACGGTCCGGGCCGGATCGCTTCCTCTCCGACTATCGCCTCCTGGTGGAACTCGTCAACCGAGTGGGCACTGAGCCCGACGCCCGGGAGGCGGTGGAGATCGGGCGCCTGGTGGCGCACCTCCAATCGCTGCTGGGCATGTCCGCGTCCATCGCCGCCTTGCTCGAGAAGGGGCTCAGCCCGAACATCGAGGCGGCGCTGGTGAAGGATGTGGGTACGGCTTTCGAGAAGGACATCCCGGAGGTCGCCAGGCGCTTGGTGGCTTGCGAACCCGGTCTGGACGCGCAGTCAGATGTCTTTGCGCAGACCCTTGGCAACGTGGTGCTTCATGCGCCGGCCTATACGCTTCGCGGCGGCACGCGCGAGATCCTACGCGGCATCATCGCGCGCGGCCTGGGACTGAGGTAGGAGGCGCCCATGGAAGGACAGGACGGGATGGCAGAACACATTGGGGATGAAGCCGCGGCGATGATGTCCGACGGCGTCGACCGCCTTCTGCGCGAGCAGGTGGACACGGCACTACTGAGCGAAGCCGAAGGCGGGAACTGGTCGGCGGCCCTGTGGGCGAAGCTTGAGCGGGCAGGCGTGCCGCAGTGCCTGCTTCCCGAGGCGGCGGGCGGCGCGGCCGTGGAACCCGCGCTGGCCCTGCGCCTGGTGCGCCTAGCCGGCTACCACGCACTCCCCTTACCCCTGGGCGAGACGGTGCTTGCCTGCGCCCTTTGGCACCAGGCGGGCGGCGAGCCCCTGCCCGGGCCGTGGAGCCTGGGGGGGGACCTGCTGGAACTGCGTGCGGCCCCCGAGGGCATGAGGGTGACGGGCGTGGCGCGGCGCGTGCCCTGGGGCGGGGCCGTCGCCCAGGTTCTCGTCTGCGCGCGCGACGAGGCGGGCCACGCGCGCCTGCTGGCGCTGTCGCCGCAGCGCGCAAGTGCGCGTGCAGGGGAAAATCTCGCGGGTGAGCCGCGGGTGGATCTGGAATTTCAGGGCGTGGTGCTCGACGCTTCCCGCGTGCGCCCGGCTCCGGCTGCATGCGCGGACGGACTGCTGCCCTACGGCGCGCTGTTGCGTGCCCAACAAATGGCAGGTGGCATGGAGCGCGCGCTGCTCTACGCCGTGCAGTACGCGACGCAGCGCACGCAGTTCGGCCGTCCTATCGGTCAATTCCAAGCCGTGCAGCACATGCTAGCCGAGGCGGCAGGACATTGCGCCGCTGCCACCGCCGCGGCGGATCTGGCCAGCGCCGCTTGGGGCGGGGCGGATTTTGTGTTTCTCGTGGCAGTGGCCAAGTCGCGGGCGGGCGAGGCCGCGGGGCGCGTCGCCGAGTCCTGCCACCAGGTTCACGGCGCCATGGGTTTCACGCAGGAACATCCCCTGCATTTCACCACGCGCAGACTGTGGTCCTGGCGCGATGAGTTCGGGCACGAGCCCTACTGGCAGGAGCGCATCGGACGCCTGGTATGCGCGGCCGGAGGGGAGCGCCTCTGGCCGCTCCTGGTGGGAGGCTAGGTGCCGCTGGCGCCGATCGGGTGGGCCTGACGGTGGCGGACACGACCCCGGCCGACGGGCCGTTGGGAGGTATCCGCATACTGGATCTCACCACGGTCATCATGGGGCCCTTCGCCACCCACATCCTGGCGGACATGGGCGCGGACGTCATCAAGGTGGAGAGCCCCGAGGGCGATTCCCTGCGTCACTACGAACCGCATCGCCACCCGGGTATGGCTGGCAACATCCTGAACCTGCACCGCAACAAGCGCTCCATCGTGCTCGACCTGAAGCGCGAGGCGGCGCGCGCGGCCCTCGACCGCCTCATCGCTACGGCCGATGTCTTCGTCCACAACCTGCGTCCCAAGGTCGTTGCCCGCTTGAGCTACGACTATGCGCGCGTACGCAGCCTGCGCCCGGACATCGTGTACTGCGGTGCTTACGGCTTTGGTGCCCGGGGTCCCTACGGCGACAAGCCCGCCTACGACGATCTCATTCAGGCCGGCTCGGGCGTGGCAGCCCTGCACGGTCAGGTTCTGGGCGACCCCGCCTATGTGCCGACGGTGATCTGCGACAAACTCACCGGGCAGACGGTGGCCTACGCGATCCTTGCTGCCCTGTTCCAGCGCCAGCGTGGCGGCGGGGGTCAGGCTATCGAGGTACCCATGTTTGAGACCACCATCGAGTTCAATATGGTGGAGCACTTCTACGGTTCGGCCTTCGAGCCCCCGCTGGGGCCACCGGGCTTCAAGCGCCTCCTCGACCCCTCGCGCAAGCCCTACCGGACCCGCGATGGCCACGCTTGCATCCTGCCCTACTCGGACCGCAACTGGCAGGACTTCTATGCCTTCACGGGGCGCCTGGAGTTTCGCGACGACCCGCGCTTTATCCGGCTCTCGGATCGTGTGCGCCACATCGGCGTGCTCTATGGCATGCTCGCCGAGGAGGCGCCCCGGCGCACGACCGCCGAGTGGGTCGCCTTCTGCGATGAAGCGCAGATCCCTTGCATGCCCGTGCTGTCGCTGGAAGAACTGCCGCGCGATGCGCACGTGCGCGCCGTGGAACTCTTCGGTGAGGCCGAGCATCCCAGCGAGGGCCTGTACCGCACGCTGCGCAGTCCCGTTGGTTTCAGTGCCGCGCCCTTCCGCATTCGTCGCCACGCCCCGCGCCTGGGCGAACATACCGTCGAGGTACTGACTGAAGCGGGTCTCACCAGCGCAGAAATCCACGCGCTAAGCGCCGCGAGAGCGGCGCCGGGCAGCCCGCCAACCGATTAAGGACCCCCCATGACCGAGCACCTGCAATTCACTGTAGAAGAGGGCATCGCGCGCATCGTGCTGAACCGCCCCGAGCGCCTGAACGCCTTCACCTTCGAGATGATCGATGCCTGGGTGGAGGCGCTTCGCCAGTGCCGCACCGATGATGCCATACGCGTGGTGGTGGTGACCGGTGCGGGGACCGCCTTCTGTAGTGGCGGGGATATCGTGGAGATGGGCGATCGCCTCGAGCACACGCCGCTGCAGCGTAAAAATGAGCTCTTCGAGCGTATCGAGCGCATCCCGCTCGCCATGGAGGATCTCGACAAGCCGGTGATCGCTGCGGTCAATGGGGTGGCCACCGGCGCCGGCATGGACCTCGCCCTGCAGTGTGACATCCGCTACGCCGCGCAGAGCGCACGCTTTGCCGAGACTTACGTCAAGGTGGGCCTGGTGCCCGGAGCCGGCGGCGCGCACTTCCTCCCGCGCTTGGTGGGCGTATCCAAGGCCCTGGAGATGTTCCTCACGGGAGATTTCGTGGATGCCGCCGAGGCCCACCGCATCGGCATCGTGAATCAAGTCTTCCCCGATGGGGAACTCGCGGGGGCAGTGGACCGCATCGCGCGACGGATGGCGCGCGCTCCGGCACTGACCCTACGCATGACCAAGCGCGCGATCTACCAGGGGATGCGGAACGACCTGCGCACGAACCTGGACCTCATCTCATCGCACTATGCGGTGG
Organism: Betaproteobacteria bacterium; assembly: GCA_025356655.1. Taxonomy (GTDB): domain Bacteria; phylum Pseudomonadota; class Gammaproteobacteria; order Burkholderiales; family SHXO01; genus SHXO01. The sequence goes on from JANXRW010000050.1 coordinate 14,125, forward strand.
TCACCTCCACCGAGGAACACCGGGAACTGGTGCGCGGCTTCATCGCCGCACGTGCGCGCAGCGACGAGGCTAAATAACTCCTCGGCCGCGCAGCGCTTCCACGGCCGCGGCGTCGAGCCCCAGCAATTCGCCCAGCACCTGGTCCGTGTGCTGCCCCAGCAGCGGGGGGGCCACGGGTTCGCGCACCGGCGTAGCTGAGAGTTTCATGGGGCTGCCGACCATGGGGACCGTTCCCGCGAGCGGGTGGGTTGCCTCCACGCGCATTCCTCGCGCCACGACCTGCGGATCACGGAACACGCCGGCCAAGTCGTTGATGGGGCCAGCGGGCACGTCCGCCTCCTCCAGGTCGGCCATCCACTGGGCATTGGACCGCGTGCATAGGATCTGCGCCACCAGCGGCACGATACTGGCGCGGTTGCGCACGCGGTCGGGGTTACGGGCAAAGCGTGGGTCGCGTGCCAGATCCTCGCGGCCCGCCACCGCGCAGAAGCGCGCGAACTGGCCGTCGTTGCCTACGGCCAGGACCAGTTGCCCATCAGCCGTATCGAAGACCTCGTAGGGAACGATATTGGCATGGGCGTTGCCCATGCGCCCCGGCACCCCCCCCGAGACGAGGTAGTTGGAGCCCATCTGTGCGGTGGTGGCCACCTCCGCATCCAGGAGCGCGACGTCGATGTGCTGTCCGCGGCCGCTCTTTTCACGCCACGCCACGGCGGCGAGCAGCGAGACCGTGGCGTACATGCCGGTCATCAGGTCGCTCACCGCCACGCCCACTTTCTGCGGCCCGGCGCCCGGGCGTCCGTCGCGCTCGCCGGTAAGGCTCATCAGGCCACCCATGGCCTGAATGATGAAGTCGTAGCCCGCTCGCTCCCGGTAGGGCCCGTCCTGGCCGAAGCCCGTGATGGAGACATAGATGAGCCGCGGATTGATGGCCTGCAGGCTGGCATAGTCCAGGCCATACTGGGCGAGTCCCCCCACCTTGAAATTCTCCACCAGGATGTCGCAGCGTGCGGCCAGTGCGCGCAGGATCTCCTGGCCTTCGGGCGCCGTGAAATCCAGCGTGAGCGACTTCTTTCCGCGGTTGGCGGAGAGGAAGTAGGCAGACTCGTGTGTCTCCTGCCCCTGCTCGTCGCGCAGGAAGGGCGGGCCCCAGCCGCGGGTGTCGTCACCCGTTCCGGGACGCTCGACCTTGATCACCTCCGCGCCCAAGTCGGCCAGCATCTGCGTGCACCAGGGACCGGCCAGCACGCGGGTCAGGTCCAGCACGCGCAGGTGCGACAGTGCGAGGGCGCTCATTGGAGCCTCCATAAAGGAATCGGTGCGGCGGGGGCCGTCAATCGAGATGGGCCCGTCTCAGAGCAGCGCGAAGCGCGCTTCGATGCTGCCCAGCACGCCGAAGTCCGCACGGGCGTGGTCGCCCGGTTCCACCTCCAGCGGTTGCATGCAGGTGCCCGTGGTGATCACTTGCCCGCGGGCGAGTGTGATGCCCAAGGCACGCAGCTCGTTGGCCAGCCAGGTCAGGGCCAGGCGCGGGTCGCCCAGCACGTTGGCTCCGGTTCCTTCGCGTTGGTAGCGCGTGCCCACCTGGGCGCTCACGGCGAAGCGCGACAGGTCGATGCTGCGCCAGTCGGCGGTGGTGGGCTTGCCTAGCACGAAGCGGTCGGCGCAGGCGTTGTCGGCAATGAGGCTCTCCTCGCCCGCGCTCACGAAGTGCTCGAAGCGCGAGTCAGGGACTTCGATGGCCGGGTGGAGGGATTCCACTGCCGCCAACACGTCCGCCACACTGTAGGGCTGCTCGCGCGGGGGTAGATCCTGGCCCATGCGGAAGGCAAACTCCGGCTCGGCAACGCGCATCTGGTTGCCTTTGATTGGGAACAGCGCCCCCTCGTCGAGCACGCGTTCGCGCAACAGACGCCCAGCCAGCGGCCCGCTGGTACCGATATGCTGTTGCCCTGCCGTACTCGTGGCGGCGATTTTCCAGCCGAAGAGCGCCTGCGCGCTGCGCGCCTCCAGGCGCTGCTGGATGGCATAACCCTCTGCCCGGTTGGCCGGCCGGCACTGGGCGGGCAGTTCGGCCAGCAGGGTGCGCGATTGCCAGTGACCCCAGAGGAGGTCGCTGGCCTGGGTGATCGATGCTGAATCCATGGGAGTCCTTGAACGGGGCCGCAGCCCGGTGCCGACGACGTTGATGAAAGGCTCGCGCCGAGCGAGGCGATCCAGGTTGGCGGCGATGGCGCCGTTACGCCTGGGTAGCAACGCGTCCGTCCAGCCCGAGCCGTGGGGGGTCATGAGGATATTGTCCAGTTCGCGAAAGGGCAGGGTGGCCGGTGCCACCGCCTGGTCCACGCCCTGGGTCGGGTAGTTGTACCAGGTGTCGATGATGGCGCCGCCGATGCGCCGGTCGCGCAGTGCCTCGAACAGTGCCTGTTCCTCGACGATGGGCCCGCGTGCCACGTTCACCAGGACGGCCGTGGATTTCATGCGGGCGAAGGCGGCGGCATCGACGAAGCCACGGGTCTGCGCGTTGAGCGGCGGGGTGATGATGAGGAAATCCGACTGCGCGAGCAACTGCGGCCAGAACGCCAGTCCGTGCACTTCGTGGGCCAAGCCATCGCCCGGCCCTGGTGTGCGCGTGCAAGCACTGACGTGCATGCCGAAGGCGCGCGCGCGGCGCGCGACCTCCTTGCCAATGCGGCCGTAGCCCAGGATGCCCAGGTGCTTGCCATGGAGTTCGCCGTGGCGGGGGCCGCAAAGGTAGGAGCCCGTCCACCGATCCGAGCGCAGCGCCCGGTCCATGTCGCGAAGCCGCAGCGTCCACTCCAGCAGGGCACCGAGCACGTACTCGGCGATGCCAATCTCGTGCTCGAAGCAATTGCACACGGTGAGTTCGGGGCCGAGCCGGCTGAAGTCGATTTCGTCGATGCCCGCGCCGGGGAGCAGGAGCAGGCGCAGCGCGCTGCCTGCGGGCAGGTCCCAGTTCCAGTTCATGGACACCATGGCGTCGCAACGCTGCAGCGCTTGCGCGAAGGCCGCCGTGTCCTCGGTGTCCACCACCTCGATATCCCATGGGGTGGTGAGCAGTTGCGGGATCAGACTCAGCCGACCGTCGTTATCGATTTTTTTGATTAGCAGTCGCACGCCGGAAGGGTCCTTGGGAGGCATGGCCGGCGCCGGCAGAGAAAAGAACGGGGCCGGGCCGAGGGATGGGTTTTGGAACGGCATTTTAAGTCCTGCTCGTGTGCGCCCGCAACGCCCTGTCGCGTCGAGGGCCCGGCTGCGGCCGCGTGCGGCCCCACCCCATTCCACCGCGGCCGCGTCCCCCACCCGATCGCCTCGCCAGGCATTCTCACGCAGGTCTTGTTTGGGCAGGGTCGACGGGAGTTGGATTAACCAGCGGGCTTTGCTCCCGTCCAAAATGCTCATCGCACGGTCAACGGGCGGAGTCCCCCACGGCCGGCGACCTAGTTCGCCGGGGCGTCCAGACCGGGTAGGCGCAGGGGCGCTTCCTTGCGGCCGCGCACGAGCGCCCGGTCGCGGGCTCTGAGCAGCAGGCTGCCGGCGTCGTTACGTAGCATGACCCTGCCACTAGGCACGCTCACGCGAAGCTCCTCGCCGAGTTCCAGGCTGAACTCCTGGCCGATGGCTTCCAGGCTCGCCAGGGGGGTGTTGACGATGATCCGGCTGCCCTTGGGCGGACGTGCCGTGCCAGGGGCGATGCGCAGCCGGCCGCGGTAGAGGCTAAGCACGTGCTGGTGCTGTGCGAAGGGTTCGCTGTGGCGGACCTCGTTCAAGCGCAGGTCGGTCTCCGGCAGCAGGCCCAGCAGCGAGCCGTCGTCGAGGCGGACCTGGAGGTTGCCGCCTGCGCCGGTGCGCAGGAGTTGCCCCTCGGTGAGGGCCTCGCCCCGGGCTGGGGTGTGCGCGGGTTGTTCCGCGGCAACCACCAGCACCGGCCCGCTGGTGAACAGCACGCGCCCGGCCTGGGCGGCGCAGGGTAGGACGGGCAGGCACAGGACCAGTAGGAGCACGGCGTGGGTGAGGCGGGGCTGGGACGGGTACGGCATGGAGGGTTCCGGCAAGTCTATGGCACGGGCGCAGCAGGGTACCCACGCGAAGCGATGCTAACATCCCTGGCAAATTCCACGGGGGATGACATGAAGGTAACGAAGGTCGAGACGCTGCACTGTGACGCCGGCTGGCGCACGTTTTCCTATCTGAAGCTCAGTTCTACTGACGGCATCACGGGCTGGAGTGAATACAATGCCTGTTACGGCTCCGTCGGCCTCACGGCCGCCATCACGGAACTGGGTACCCGCGTGGTGGGCAAGGATCCGCTCGCCATCGAGGCCATGGTCGCCGAACTCTACGCAGTCACGCGCCAATCGCCCGGCGGTGTCGTGCAGCAGGCCATAGGCGCGATCGAGAACGCACTGCTGGATATGAAGGGCCGCGCCCTCAAGGTTCCCGTCTACGTGCTGCTGGGCGGTCCCGTGCGCACGCGCCTGCCGCTGTACTGGTCGCACTGCGGCACCACGCGCATCAACCAGGCCGAGCAGGTGGGTAAGCCGCCGCTGCGCTCCCTCGACGACGTCGTGGCCTTGGGTCGCGAAGTGCGCGAGGCGGGGTTCTCTGCGCTCAAGACCAATCTGCTGGTCTTCGACCAGGGGCCCGCGCATATCCACATGCCGGGGTTCTCCTGGCCCGGCGTCGTTGGTTCGCCGGAATTAAACGCTGATCCTCGTCTTATTAGCTCTGTTCGCGACACATTGGAGGCGTTTCGGGAGGGGGCTGGCCCCCAGATGGGCATCCTGCTGGACCTCAACTTCAACTTCAAGACGGAGGGTTTCTTGAAGGTGACCCGGGCGCTCGATGATTTGGGACTGTTCTGGTTCGAGATCGACAGCTACGACGCTCAGGGCCTGGCGCTCATCCGCCGCGCGCTGCGCACGCCCGTGGCGTCCTGTGAGTCCCTGCATGGGTTTCGTCAGTTCCTGCCCTTCTTCGAGGCACGCGCCATGGACGTGGCCATCATCGACGAGGTCTGGAACGGCGTGGCCACTTCCTGGAAAATTGCCGCTGCAGCTGACGCCTATGAGATCAACATCGCGCCGCATAACTTCTACGGGCACCTGTCGACCTTGATGAGTGCGCACCTGTGTGCCGCCGTGCCCAACTTCCGCATCATGGAGATCGACATCGACGACGTGCCCTGGAAAGACGACCTGGTGAGTCCAGTCCCGCGTATCGAGCAGGGCCACCTCATCGTTCCCGAGGGCCCCGGCTGGGGTGTGGAAATTAACGAGGAGGCCATCCGCGCGCACCCGCCGCGCCGCTCCGGGGGAAACTACTGAGCCTCGGGCTCCCGCGCGTCCTTGGGGCTTGTGCACCCTCTTGGGCCCGCGCACGCCCTTGAGACATAATAGCCCTCAGGCAGGGGAGCCTGCCCCTGACCGACGTCCCTGGGAGGTAGTCCTTGTCTGCCCTGCCGCGCGCGGTGTCCCTGTTGCTCAACCTGGGTCACGCCGTCGACCACCTGTTCTTGCTCATTTTCGCCGCTGCGGTGACCCGTATCGCCGCGGACTTTGGGTTCCAGCGCTGGGAGGACCTGATGCCCTACGGGGTGGGGACATTCCTCCTCTTCGGCCTGGGTGCCTGGCCGGCGGGACGCCTGGGTGACCTCTGGGGCCGACGCCCCATGATGATCCTGTTTTTCATCGGACTGGGGGCGAGCGCCCTGTTGGTGGCGGCCGTCCAGAACGCCTGGCAATTGGCGGCGAGCCTGACCCTGCTGGGCGCTTTTGCCTCAATCTATCATCCGGTTGGCATTCCCATGCTCGTGCAGCATGCGCAGCGCCCGGGCGCCACCATCGGCTTCAACGGTCTGGCGGGTAACCTGGGTGTTGCCGTTGCCGCGATTCTCACGGGCTTTCTCGTGCAGTGGTCGGGTTGGCGGGCCGCTTTCATCGTGCCCGGTCTGGTCTGCGTCGGCTGTGGTGTGCTCTTCGCGTTCATCGCACCCAAGGAGTTGGAACCGCCGTCGCGGCGCACGCAGCGCGCGCGGGTGACCCTGCCGCCGGACCTGCTGGCGCGCGCGTTCCTGGTGATGACCTTGGCCTCGGCAACGGTGACGCTGCTGTTCAATTTCACCACCAACGGCAACGGGCGCCTGCTGGAACTTCGCTTCCTCGGCATCGTCGAGAATCCGGCGCTCCTGGGTGCCATGCTGGCCGCGGTCTATGCGCTAGCCTCGCTCTCCCAGGTGGTGGTGGGGCGGCTCATCGATCGAGTTCCCTTCCGACGCCTGTACTTCGCGGTGGTGTTGGCCCAGGCGCCGCTGCTTGCGCTTGCGGCCTTCGCACGCGGCTGGTGGCTCTACGTCCTGCTCGCCGGGGTGATGGTCCTCATTTTTGGGGCGGTACCCTTTACCGATGCCATGATTGCCCGATATGTGGATGACCGCCTACGCTCGCGGGTGTCGGGGGCAAGGCTCACCGTGTCCCTGGGCCTGAGTTCGGTTGCCGTGTGGGTGCTCGGGCCGATCGTCAAGGTGGGCGGCTTCGAGACCCTGATGTTGATGATGGCACTCGTGTCCCTGGGCACGGCCCTGGGCATTCGGGCCCTGCCGCCGGAGCCCGATGGCTCTGCCTTGGCTCGCCTGCAGCCCGTGTCCTAGGGGTGAGGTCCCCAGGGGGCGGCAGTCAGCAACTTCACCTCCTGCGAGAGCACCAAGGGCCGGAACCGCGCGGCAAAGCCTTCGATAAACTCCGTGTTGGCGTAGACCGCCGCCCAGTGCGCCCGGCGATCGGCGTCGTCGTCGAACTTCCAAAGGTGCAGCAGTTGGTTGATGGTGCCCGTGTCGCCTTGGAAGTAGCCCAGAAGTTTTTTGTCGAAGCCCGCCCGTTGCATGGCCGGAAAGCCATATTCCGTGTACAGCTTGACCGCCTCCGACATCTTCCCGACATACAGCGTGTAGGTGCGCAGTTCGTAGATCGCCATATTCCCCATCCTCTCGTCATAGTGGTATCCCGGCCAGCCAGTCTATCCATTCGCGCCGCTCGGGGGAATGGCGCCCCCGGCCCGAGGTCACAGCGCCAAGCAGAACGATCAATTCGACAAACTGCTGGAGTACTGCGTGGCCCTGGCCAATGCAGGCGGCGGCAAGATCATTCTGGGCGTGACCGACCGGCGCCCGCGCCGAATCGTCGGCACGGCAGCGTTCGCCGAGCCGGGGCGCACCGAGGCCGGTTCGCACGACCGGCTGCCGCATCGCATTCCCGTGGAGGAGGTGCGAAGGGCTGACGGTCGGGTGGTGATCGTCCATGTACCGCCGCGCCCTGCGGGCACGGCCTGCAGATCGACGGGCGATATCTCAAAAGGGCGGGTTACGAGCTGACCGGGTTCAGTGATGCGGAACTGAAGGCCCTATTCGCCGAGACGGGGCCCGACTTTTGGGCGGAGGTCTGTCTAGGCGCAGGAGTCAGCGACTTGTCGCCGGAAGCGATCGAGGCCTTTCGCGGCCGTTGGGCCACGAAAACGCGCGACGAGCGCAAGACGCGATGGACCGACGAGCAAACGCTCAGCAATGCCAAACTGCTGCTGGAAGGGCGCATCACCGACGCGGCACTGACCTCATTCGGCACGCGAGCGGCGCTTCGGCGGTGGCTGGCGAAGGCGGAACTTGTGTTCGAGTACCGGGAGGGCTTCTTCCGTTGGCACAACGCCATCTGGAACAAGATCAATCTACGCAACGATCGGCAGAGCTATCAGGACGGGTTGTTCCGCGTCGAACTGCCCACCTTCGACGAAGTGCCGGTGCGCGAATCGCTGCTCAATGCCGTCGCGCACCGGGACTATCGGCTCGGCGGGTCGGTGTTCGTGCGCCAATATTCCCAGCGGCTCGAGGTGGTGAGTCCCGGCGGCCTGCCGACGGGGATCACCCCGGCGAACATCCTCGACCAGCAGAACCCGCGCAATCGGCGGCTGGCCGAGGCGCTGCCCAATTTCGCGGGCACGTCGGCGCACGAGGTGCGACTGACCCTGCATGGAACGGTCGCCAGCCCGGCATTCGTGCGATTCATCGAGAGACTGGGCGAAAAGAAGCTCAAGTCGTTCTCGACCTACGACTTCCTCGCGCTGGACTATCTTCGGCGCGAGCAATCGATGCCGGACCATCTCAAGGCTTCGCCGCCGGGCCTGATCGCCGCCGGCGCGGTCGAATCAATCGGGCGGGGACGGGGAACCCGCTCCATCCTGGCGCGCGGGCTCTACGCTGCGCTGGGTGGCGAGGGCGTTTACAGCCGCAAGAAGGGGCTCAATCGAGGGACAAACAAGGCGCTGCTGCTGAACCACATCCAGGACAACGCGGCGAGCGGTGCGCAGATGGAGGAATTCCGGCAGGTGCTGCCGGCCCTGGCGCGAAGCCAGATCCAGGTTCTGCTGCGTGAACTCCGCAAGGAGGGGGCGATACACAGGGGCGGGCTCACGAAGGCCGCCCGCTGGTACGCGGGTGCCCGTCGCGAGAGTTTGCAACCGTGAAGGGAAACTCGCGCACTTCTGCCTATCCGTTGGCCGCGCAAAATTACAAGATATTAATCTGCCGGCATTTTTTTTGCGATTAATTTGCAACCGGCCGTTTGCAGGGTGCAATCCCGGAGCAAAAAATGGTCGCAATCGGCGCGTCCAGTGACGGTGATCCTGCCTTTCACATGGCTTGCCGGGGGCGCCATGCTAAAGCCTGGCTATCGCAGGAAGGGCATCGAGGAGTGAGGCAGTTCACCTTCCTCCAGCACGAATGGGCCCCTGTCTTCGATGCGGCGGTCAGGGCAGAGACGGCCTTATACCCCAACCCACGCGCGGCCTTGAACCGGCGGTGTACTGGCCTACAAGCGCGATGCCTCGCTGAAGTTGCCGTACCAGGGCAACCTGTCGGCGCTGATTCACAACCCCAGTTTCAAGGAAGCCGCAGGTGAGGCGGTGTTCAGCAAGTCGCGGGTCATCAACGCGCTGGGTAACCGCGCTGTGCAGGGGCGTCGGGAGATTCCGCTTGAGGACGCCGTGGCGCGCTGTGCGCAAGCTGTTTCACGTGGCGTACTGCCTCGCCCGCCCCTAGCCCGAGTTTGTCATCACGCTCCGTCAACCCTAATTAAAGCAACAACGTAGAGCGTTATTGCCGTGCGTATGGCACTACATTTTTGCAGCTGCCCATCCGCTTGTCGCGACGGCCCGCGCGGGCGCGGTCAGA